>DATLHD010000141.1:0-2330 GCA_035540075.1 Gemmatimonadales bacterium | reverse complement strand
TGAAGACCGCGGTGTTGGCGCCGATGCCAAGTGCCAGCGTGAGGATGACCGCGAGGGAGAAGCCAGGGGAGTGGATGAGCGAGCGCAGGGCGTGGCGCACGGGTGCTCCTGGAGATCGGGGGCTGATCTTAACCTGACGGTGGGACACCGCGCCAGGATTCCATTACCCCGTTCTTGTCACCCTGAACGAAGTGAAGGGGGCCATACCGAGCATGGCGCCCTTCGCTGCGCTCATGGTGACACGGCCCCCGCCGTCGGGGGTTCCCACAGGGCCCCGCGTGTGTCACTCTGCGTCATGCACGAGTTCACGCTCATCAGCACGATCGCCGCCGGGTTCGGCCTCGCCCTCGTTTTCGGCTATCTCGCCAGCCGCCTGCGCGCACCGCCGCTGGTCGGCTACCTGGTGGCCGGGATCCTCATCGGCCCCGCGACCCCGGGATATGTGGCCGACATGGAGCTGACCACCGAGCTCGCCGAGATCGGGGTCATGCTGATGATGTTCGGGGTGGGGCTCCATTTCTCCATTCGGGACCTGATGGCGGTCCAGCGCATTGCTGTCCCGGGAGCCATCGTCCAGATCGCGGCCGCCACCGGGCTCGCCACCCTGATCGCCCGGTCCTGGGGCTGGGACCTCGGCCCGAGCCTGGTGTTCGGGACCGCGCTCTCGGTGGCGAGCACCGTGGTGCTGCTCCGGGCGCTCGAAACGCGCGGCGCGCTCAACACGGTGAACGGGCAGATCGCCGTGGGATGGCTCATCGTCGAGGACCTGTTCGTGGTCCTGGTGCTGGTGGTGCTGCCGGCCGTGGCCGGGCTCCTGGGCGGGAGCGCTGCCGAGGGGCACGGCGACGTGAGCGTGGGTCGCGCGATCGCCCTCACCCTCGGCAAGGTCGCGGCGTTCGTGGCGCTGATGCTGGTCGTCGGTCGCCGGGTGCTGCCGCGCGTGCTCTGGCTGGTGGCCCGCACCGGCTCCCGCGAGCTGTTCACCCTCGCCGTCATCTCCGCGGCGGTCGGCGTGGCCTACGCTTCGGCGGAGCTGTTCAGCGTCTCGTTCGCCCTCGGCGCATTCTTCGCCGGCATGATGCTCCGGGAATCGGCCCTGAGCCACCGGGCCGCGGAGGAATCGCTCCCGCTCCGCGACGCGTTTTCCGTGCTGTTTTTCGTGTCGGTGGGGATGCTCTTCGACCCGTCGGTAATAGTCCGAGAGCCGGCCAAGCTGCTGGCGACGGTCGCGATCGTCATGCTCGGGAAGACCACCGCCGCGGTCGCGCTGGTCCTGGCCCTGCGCTATCCGATCAACACCGCGCTCACGGTCGGCGCCGGGCTCGCCCAGATCGGTGAGTTCTCTTTCATCCTTGCGGGCCTCGGCGTCGAGCTCGAGCTGCTGCCACGAGAGGGCCGCAGCCTCATCCTGGCCGCCGCGCTCATCTCCATCACGCTGAACCCGGTCATGTTCGCGGCGATCGACCCGCTGGTGTCCTGGGTGCGCTCCAGCTCCGCTCGCGCCCGCGCGCTGGAGCGGAGTCCCGATCCGCTGGCGGAACTGCCGGCGAGCGTGGACGTCCGGACGCTCACGGGACACGTGCTCCTCGTCGGCTACGGACGGGTCGGCCGCCGGATCGCCGAGTCACTGACCGCGCGCGGCGTCTCTTTGGTCGTGGCGGAGCAGCGGCGCGAAGCGGTGGAAGACCTGCGGGCCCGCCGGATCCCCGCGGTCTCGGGCGATGCGTCGGAGGCGGAGGTGCTGGTCCAGGCCCATGTGGCGCGGGCCGGCATGCTCGTGATCGCGCTGCCGGACGCGGCACAGGTCCCGCGCATGGTGGAGATCGCCCGGGCACTCAACCCGCGGATCGAGATCGTCATCCGGGTGCACAGCGAAGAGGAGAAGGCCCTGTTCGAGCGGGAAGGGCTAGGGCGGGTCTTCCTGGGTGAGGAGGCGCTGGCGGTCTCGATGACGGCCTACATCCTCGACCATATCCCTGCCCCGGTGACGGCGGGAGGACACGGGTAACTCCGGGGTGGCGGGCTCAGGTCAGATGAACCCGCCACTCCAGCCACAGCCGGCCGATCAGCCAGGCCGCGGCCCAGCCCCAGACTATCGTGCTCATTCGGTCGCTCGCAACCTTTTCCCGAGGGTATGCCGGAAACCGGAGCTTTACCGGACTCAAGGCCGAGCGACCAGGGTATCGAGCGCGCCTGCCACGTCCCGGCTCAGCTGGTCGGAGACCCGGTCCGCACTTCCGGTGTCGTCCACCGGACCGATGGCCCGCAACAGCTCGCCCGAGTTGGCGTCCACGATATCTATGTGGAACTCGACGGCTCCCTTCTCCCCC
>DATLHD010000140.1:0-11454 GCA_035540075.1 Gemmatimonadales bacterium | reverse complement strand
ATGCGCCGGCGCCCGCGGCTGGATGCGCCTCCGATGGACGTCTTCGAGGGTGCCATTCTCTTCGACGAGCCGGGGGTGAAGGCGGTCGAATTCTCCCACCGTGCCCACGCCCTCGCCCACTTCCTCCGAGCCACCGCCGGCGCCGGCGCACAGCTGGCCATGCTCGGTCGCCGGGCGCCCGAACTGCGGCACCTTCGCCGCTGGCTCGGCCCCATTATCCAGGAACTCGACGGGCCCCGTCCCTTGGTGGCAGGCTGGTTCGCGGCCAGCTCCGCCGGCTGCCTGTTCTCCTCGTTGGACCAGGAGATGACCTACCGGTATATCGAGGTAGGTCTCGAGTCCTAGACTTTCCACCTTGATCTGTGGATACACATCTCCACAAACCTGTGGACGGAGACGGTAGCACCGTGGGTCAGCAGGGGTTAGGAATCCACAAATTCAGTCCACGTCGATGTTGTAACCCGAATAAAATCAGGCACTTGCGCACCCTGAGCCGATCGGTATTTTAGCCTCACGCGTTTGCATGGACACGCGCTGAGACCCCGAGTCTCGGTGGCGGCCGGCAAGCGGGTTCAGGCGGGATATCAGGGGAGAGTGCCGACGCAACCAAGGGCTCAGGCACTCGTCGATCCTGGTGATCACCTCGGCCTGGACAGGTGAAGCCAGTCGCGTGCTTCATCCGCCCCGATCTTGCGCCTCGGGGTGCAGTGCGAAAGGTCGGTCCGCGACCCGATCCGACTCGCAGCGCTCGAATGGATGAACCAGGTTGGATGGCCATCCGGCTTGGGGATCGATGCCAAGGCCTCACCTCGCCCTCCCGAGCGGCGAATCAGCCAACTGGTGGCAGGTGGGAGAAGAACGGCGGCAGTGATGCTCCGTCCTTGGTTAGTCCAATCGTGGGACGGCCGTCTAGCCACGACTAGGCGGCCGTTCTCATTTATTACCTTGTCTCCATGGCCCCCCTCCACGTACTGGTGCTTTCCCGGGGTTCCGAGCAACGCGACGCGCTGGTGACCGCGTTGCGTGTGGCCGGCCACCAGGTCGTGTCGGTCCCCGATGCCCCCGCCGCCGCGGAGGCGATGGGCTCCCCCGGGTTCGACGCTCTGGTGCTCGACCTGGGATGGCCCGAGCTGGCGACGGCGCGCCTTCGGGAGGCGCTCGCTCCCACCGATGCTCCCGAGCCGGACAGCCTCGATGCAGCGGAGCGTCGGCACATCGCGCTCACGCTGCGCTACACCGGCGGGAACCGCCGGCGTGCCGCACAGCTGCTGGGCATCTCCCGCTCCACCTTGCTGCACAAGGTGCGGAAGTACGACCTCGATGACGGCTGAGCTCGTGCCACGGATCTTCAGGGCACCCGCAGGATCCGGAGGCGGCCGAGCCGCGAGATGACCACCGTACGTGTGGCCGAGCCGAGGCTGAGGTTGAAGGTGGCGTTGCTGAGCCCGGTGGTGATACCGAGGGGAGAGAAGGTAAGGTCTCGGGGCGTACCCGTTACCGAGACGCCCTGGTCAGCGGGACCGGGACCGAGCCAGTGTGGCTGGGCCGCCCCACCCAGGGTGATGCGGAGGCTCCGATCCGCCACGGAAAGAATTGCCGGTTGTCCGCTGGCGACAGCCAGGGTTCGGGCGCGGCGATGGGCGGCGGCGAGTGCCTGGGCCGCCTGCTCGATGACAACCTCTTGTTTCAGTGCGGTAAATCGGGGCAGTGCAATCCCCAGCAGCAGGGTTGCTATCACCAAGGTGAGCGCCACTTCCAGCAGCGTGAACCCGGATTTCATGGCCCCACTTTAGCAGTAGTACTGGCTAGACCGGGACCGGTGTGCTGCAAGCCGGCGCATAAAAATCGCGCACTTGCCCTCCGGGAATCCGGGAGACATACTAGCTGCTCTTACCACCTAACTCGGGGACCGCATCCTGTACACGCCCCAGCAGCTGTTCGACGAGTTCGGCTCTTCGGCGGATGTCCTGGCGCACGCGCCGTTTCTCGAGCGTGCGCGAATCGAGCGTGAGCACAGCCGGGACTACCCGGCACGCCTTGCCCTGGGTGCTTACGTCGTCGCCCGCCTGGTCGATCGGCTGCTCTCGGGAGTCGAGGGTGTGGAAGCGCAGGAAGGCTTCGCCTGGCAGCTCGCGGCGGTCCGGCGTCACCTCGCGGATCTCCCCGGCGACGCGCCCGAGAGTGCGCACCTCCGCGGGATTGCCGACGCCGTCCCAGCCGACCCGTCTCCCACGCCGGCCCTGCGCCTCTGCCTCACCGCCTACGCCTACTTCCTGGAGCACGAGGCCCGGCTCGAGGAGGCGCTCGACGTTCTCGGCCTGGCCAGTCGCGCGCACGGTGCGCCGGTGCCGCCGGCCGAGTTCGCGGCGATCGCGCTGTTCGCGGGCCGCCTGAACCGACTGCTGGCCCGTTGGGCGGCGGCCAACACCTGCTACCATCGCGCCGAGGATTCCGCCACCTCGGCCAGCGATCTCGTCACCGCACTGCGGTCGCGACTGGGACGCGCGGCGGTCGCGCGCGGGCAGGGCAACCTGCCCCTGTCGCGCAGCATGGTCCAGGAAGTGGTCGGCCTGGCCGCGCGCTCTTCGCTGCGGGAAGTGGAAGCCATGGGGTGGGCGGATCTCGGGGCCGTGCTCGAACTGCAGGGCAGCGTCGAGGAATCGGTGCAGGCGAAGTACCGCTGCTTCCAGCTCACCGAGGATAGCCTCACCCGGATGCGGGTCCTGGGCGACCTCGGGATCAGCCTGCTGCAGCTGAAGGCCTACGCCAGCGCGCGGCTCGCCTTCGAAATCGTGGCCTCGTCCAACACCAGCTTCATCGTCCGCACCAACGCGGTGCTGGAGCTCATGGATCTGGAGTCGGCCGCGGGGAACCGGATGGCCTTCGAGCGCCGGCGTGGGGAGGCCGAAGCCAGCCGCGAGCGGATGCCGCCCAGCATGGTGGCGGACCTCCAGTTCAAGGCCGGCGTCGGCATGTCGCGGTTCGGCCGCTACAAGCGGGCGCGGGAGTTTCTCACCGCGGGGCTCCAACTCTCGGAGGAGCACCGTCTGAACGTCTGGTACTTCAAGCTTGAGCGGGAGTTGAAGGCGCTCGAAGGTCTGGAGGCCTCCGAAGCCCGCCAGCCGGAGTTCGCCACCCCGACGACCGTCGAGTCACCAGTCGTCGAGGAAGTGGCGGTCGGGCTGCGCGAGTACGCCCTGACGGCGAGCTAGTTGTTCGAGCCCTGACTCTCGAGGTTGTTGGATCCCTGGGACTCGAGCATCGCCTGCGGGATATCGGACGGCCCGGTAGCCGCATCGGAACGCCCACAGGCGGTCGTCAAGGCCGAAATGACCAGACTGGCCGCGGCAATCAGGCTGAAAGAGCGCCGGGACATGGGAATTCCTCTCAGAGAACGGTTCCGATCAGGGGATACCGTCAATCTGGGACGCGGAGCATTCCCGATTTAGGGCCCTTTTGCGACAAATAGGGACCGTTTTGCGACATTTGCTCCTGGCTGCCGTCCCACCAGAACGTGTTTTCCGACTCCGGACCCTCGACGCCGACCGCTTCCAATGGGTCTCCGCGACAGGTTGGCCCGAAGCCGTGGAGACCATCCGTGCCAAGCCGGTGGACATGGCGGTGGTTGATCCCCACCTGGGTGGAGGGGAGCCACGGCCCCATGGCATCGAGCGTCTTCGGCTTTTCTTCCCCTCGCTCCCGCTCCTGGTCTATACCGATCTCACTCCCGCCAACGCCGGTGTCCTCCTCCAACTGGGGCGCGCGGGCATCCGGCGGGTCGTGGTCTATCGCTTCGAGGATGCGCCCAGTGCCCTCCGGAGCGCGTTGCTGAGCGAGCTGGAGCAGAGCGCCTCGCAGCAAGTAATGCAAGCACTTGGCCCGACCCTCGAGGACCTGCCCGATGAGCTTCGGGTCGCCCTGGAGGCCATGCTCCACGCCCCCGGCGACGGCCCGACCGTCACCGCCCTCGCCGATCGCGCCCAGCTCACCCGGCGCACCTGCGAGCGCTGGTTCACCAAAGTCGGGCTGCCGTCTCCCCGGGTGGTCATGGTGCTCATCCGGCTCCTGTACGCCCACCGTCTCCTCCTCGATCCCGGCTACACGGTGGAGGATGTCGCCCTCAAGCTGGGGTACAGCAAGACCAAGACGCTCCAGATGCACTTGCGGGCGGTGTTCGGGGTGACCGCAGGCGAGCTCCGGGTGTCGCTCGGCACCGACGAGGCGCTGGAGATCGTCACCCGGCGCTACTTCGCCCAGCTGGCGAGGGCGGCCTCGTGAAGCCCCGCATCCTGGTGGTGGACGACGAGCCGGCGCTGCGCCGGACGCTGGAGCGAGCCCTGGGGGCCATGGGATACGATGTCGTCTCAGTCGGCGACCCCCTCCTGGTCTACGAGCTGCTCGACGCGGCCGACTACGACCTCGTGATCCTCGACATTCACCTGCCCCAGCTCTCAGGCGACACGCTGGCCATCGCCCTGCTCCGGCGCTGGCCCCGGCTGGCCGAGCGGCTGCTGCTGATGACCGGTGATCCCTGGGCGCTGCGGTCTGAATGGCCCGAAGAGTTGCGCCGGTGTCCGCTGCTGGTAAAGCCCTTCACTCTCGATGGGCTGGCCGGCTTCGTGCGCGGAGCGCTGGCCGCTCCGCCGCCGCAGGCTCAGCGCAAGTCGAACGGCGGATGACGGCCGGCCTCACCACCTCCGCACCAGCCGAACCCCTCGCCACTCTGCGGGAATACCGGGCCCTCGCACCCTGGGGACTTCGCGACCTCGCCGGCCTCGCCGCTGGATTGCTCGACGCCTCGGGCGTCGTGCCGGTGAACGCGGCCGCCCGGGCCCGACCGAGCGAGCGGACCATCCGTTTCTACGTGACCCGAGGACTGGTGAGCCCGCCGGACGGCCGCGGCACCGCGGCGGTGTACTCCTATCGCCACCTGCTCCAGGTACTCGCCATCAAGCTCCGGCAGATGGAGGGCGCCACCCTCGAGGCGCTGAACCGCGAGCTCGCCGGGATGACGGGCGACCTGATCGAGCGCCGCGTCGCCGGCGCGCTCGGCTCCACCCTGCCGCGCCCGGAGCGGCTGGCCCTGCTGCAGACGCCGGGCACCGGCCGCGGTCGGGTTGGCCGCGCCGTGCTCGGGTGGCTCACGCCGGTCGAAGGCGCGGCGGCCAGCGGCTCGCTGTGCCGCCGCATCGCCGTGGTGCCCGGCATCGAGCTGCTGATCGACGAGCAGCATCCGGTCCTGCGACTCAACGGCGACCTCGAGGGCATTACCGCCGCCATCCGCCAGACACTCGCCGACCTGATCGACTCCTAGACTTCTCCCGCACAAGGGTCACGCCATGTCCACGATCGTGCTGCTGGTCGTTCTTGTGGTCATCGCCCTGTGGGTGATCGGCGCCTACAACGGGCTCATCTCCCTCAAGAACCAGGTGGCCAATGCCTGGAAGCAGATCGACGTGCAGCTGAAGCGGCGCCACGATCTCATTCCCAACCTGGTGAACACGGTCAAGGGCGCGATGGACTTCGAGCGGGGCACGCTGGAGGCGGTCATCGCGGCCCGGAACAAGGCCGTGAGCGCCACCGGTGTCAAGGACACCGCGCGTGCCGAGGGCGAGCTCACCCAGGCCCTCGGCCGGCTGTTCGCGCTGACCGAAGCGTACCCGGAGCTCAAGGCCAACCAGAACGTGCTCCAACTCCAGGAAGAGCTCGCGAGTACGGAGAACAAGGTCGGCTTCTCGCGCCAGTTCTACAACGACGTCGTGACCCAGTACAACACGAAGCAGGCCACCTTCCCGACGCTGCTCGTCGCCGGACTGGCGAAGGCCCAGCCTGCCGAGCTGTGGGAGATCGAGGACGCCGCCGAGCGCGCCGTCCCGAAAGTGGATCTCTCGCTCAACAAGCCGCAGTGAGCGAGGACGCCAACCTCTTCGCGCAACAGCAAGCCAACCGACGGCGCTCGACCTGGCTCGTCGTCGGATTCATCATCTTCTTCGCCTGGGTCGGCTTCGGCGGCGACATCGCTTTCGGGCTCCTCACCTCCGACGCCGAGCCTGGGACCTACCGGCACGTCGTTCCCTTCATCGGCATCTTCACCACCCTGGCCGCCGCCGGCATCTGCTGGTACGCCTGGCGGTACGGGCCGCAGCGGGTGCTCTGGGCCACCGGCGCGTGGGAGATCATCGAGCCCGCCACACCGGAGCAGAAGCAGCTGGTGAACGTGGTCGAGGAGATGGCCATCTCCTCCGGTCTGCCCAGGCCCCGGGTCTGGATCGTGCCCGACGAGGATCCCAACGCGTTCGCCACCGGCCGGGACGCGCAGTCGGCCAGCATCGCCGTCACCGAGGGATTGCTCAAGGCGCTGAGCCGGGACGAGCTGCAGGGCGTCGTGGCGCACGAGATGGCACACGTGCGCAACCTGGACGTGCGGCTCATGACCCTGCTGGCCGGCATGGTGGGCGCGGTCGCGCTCATGTCCGACGGTATGGGTCGCATGATGCGGGGCGGCAGCCGGGTGGGCGGCGGCTCCAGCGGTCGCAGCAGCAGTGACGGCAAGGGCGGGGGGAATCCGCTCGGCCTGATCGTGCTGGCGCTCTGGCTCCTCACCCTGATCATCGCGCCGATCGTCTCCAGGGTTCTGGCGATGTCGGTGAGCCGCAAGCGGGAGTTCCTGGCCGACGCGACCGGGGTGCAGTTCACCCGCAATCCGATGGCGCTCGCGTCGGCGCTGGAGAAGCTGGCGGCCGCTACCGGTGCCACCCGCTCGATCACCACCGGCGCGGCTCACCTCTGCATCGTGGATCCGTCGCCCGGGCTGCTGTCCTCCCGTCAGGGGTTCCTGGCGGACGTGATCGCCTCTCATCCCCCCATCCGCCAGCGGATCATCCGCCTGCAGGGCATGGGATACCAGCAAGCCAAGCGCGAGGCGGCGGTCGGGTAGCGTGCACTACCAAGAGCTCGCGCCGCCGCCCGAGCTGCGGGGCCTGGTGCACCGGCTGTGGATCCTGCGCGGCCGAGCGGCCACCGGCGGCCCATTTCAACGGGCCATGCCCGACGGCCGGCCGGAGCTGATCTTCAACTTCGCCGACGGGTTCGAGTGCCTCGACGGGGGATCGGTGCGGACCCAGCCGCTGTCGCTCCTGGTGGGGCCAAGCCGTCGTGCGATGGCGATCCGGCCGACCGGGAGCGTGGATCTCGTCGGCATTCGCTTCCGGCCCGAGGCGCTCGCGGGGTGGCTCCGGGTGCGCGGCGCGGAGCTGGCGGACGCGTCGTTCACGCTGGGTGAGCTTCCGGCGCCGCTCGAACCGACGCTGTACGAGCAGCTCGCCGAAGCGAGCAGCAACCGCGGCCGTCTGGCGATTCTCGGAGCGCACCTGGCCAGGACCTCGCTCGACCCCGACCGACGGCTCTCCGCGGCGGTGGACCTGATCCTTGGCGACGGCCAGGCGCCCCCCGAGCGGGTCGCGGGGGTGGTTGGCATGAGCCGGCGGCAGCTCGGGAGACTGTTCCAGGAGCGGATCGGGATCGCCCCCAAGTCGCTCGGCCGGCTGGGCCGATTCCAGCGAGCGCTCCGGGCGCTCGACGCCAACCCGATGACCTCGCTCGCGGCGGTGGCGATGCGGGCGGGATACTTCGATCAGGCTCACCTGTGCCGCGACTTCCGTCTGTTCGCGGGCACGAGCCCGTCCGGATATCGCCGCGAGATACGCGAGCTCACTCGGCATTTCCTGGACTCGCCCTGAACGGCCAGATTTTCCAAGACGCCGGCGGCGGCGACCGATAACTTCGTCGTTCCACCCTCGGAGACCTTTTCATGCGCGCAGCCCTCGCGGCCACGCTCCTGCTCCCGCTCCTCGCCGGCACGCCGACTCCGGCGCCATGGCATCCGCCGTCCGGCACGCTCGCGGACCTCGCCTTCATGGCGGGCTGCTGGCGCGGTCCGTCGGGCGAAGGCGCGACCATCGAGGAGTATTACACCGCGCCCACCGACAACCTCATGCTCGGCGTCTCCCGGTACACCAAGGGGACCCGGGTGACGGACTACGAGTTCAGCACCATCGCGCGAGAGGGCACCGAGATCGTGCTTACCCCGCGCCCTTCGGGCCAGGAGCCCGCTCCCTTCCGGCTCACCCGGCTGGATTCCACGGGAGCGGTATGGGAGAATCCCTCGCACGATTTCCCGACGCTGATCGCGTACCGGCGCGGACCGAGGGACAGTCTCATCGCCCGCATCGAGGGCCCCGGACGTGAGGGCAAGCGATCGATGGAGTGGCGGATGGGCCCCGCGACCTGCGGTCGCTGAGGAATGCTCAGGCGCGATCGGTGAGCTGGAGGATGTCGGCCGCGAAGGACGCGGGATCGAACGGAAGCTCCAGGACACGGTCGGCGGCGGCGGCGAGCGCGCCGCGGGCACTCCCCGAGACCAGCGCCACGACCCGGTAGTCGCGATCGCGCGGCGGCACGAACCCGCCCGAGCGGCGGGCGCCCGCCGCGTCGGTGCCGCCCTGGGCGACCACGAGTCGGGGCCGACCCGATACCGTCAGCTGCTCCAGGTGGGCCGCGTTGTCAGCCCGCACCACTTCGAACCCGGCGTGCCTCAGCAGGAGCGAGACGACCCGCGCGAGGTACTCTTCGCTCAGCAGGACCAGGGCCCTCCCTCTCGCGATCGGCGCGACGGGACCGACGTGGTCCAGGTCCACCATCTGGGTGCCGGTGGCGTAGCTCTTGGTGCGCACCGCGCGGAGGTCCCCAATCCGCCGCACGATGTCGCGGATCCGGTGCAGGGCGTCGCGGACGCTGCCCAGCGCCTCCCGGCGGGCGTCCGCGTCCATGGCGGGATCGGCCAGCAACAGGTCCACCTGGGCGAAGGCCGCCATCAGAGGATTGTTGATCTCGTGATGGAGCGTCACCGTCATCTCGCCGATCGCGGCCAGGCGCTCCGCCCGCATCAGGTCCTGCTCGGCGGCCACCAGCGCCTTGCGGAGCTCCCGGGTCCGGCGGACGCGCTCCAGCACCTGCGGCAACAGCTGGTTGAGCGAGACGTCCTTGGCGAGGTAGTCGTCGGCGCCCTGGCGCAGCGCCGTCGCGGCGAGGGACTCGTTGCCGTGGGCCGTGACCAGAATGACGGCGGGAGGGTTGGGCCGCGCCCGGATCGCCTCCAGCACCGCGAGGCCGGTCGTGTCGGGGAGCTGATGGTCGAGGAGCACCACATCCACGCCCTCGAGTGATTCGAGGGCGTCGCGCCCGCTGCTGGCGTGGACGATGGTGGTAACGCCGATGTCCGCGAGAATCTTCCGGACCAGGCGGACCATCATCGGATCGTCGTCCACCAGCAGGACCTTCCGGGAATGAACGGCTTCGGTCACGGCGGCCCCGATCATCCTGTCGCGTCGTCGAGGAAGACCAGGGCCTGCCGCTGGGTGACGACCGCCTCCAGCCCCTGATACACCGCCGGATCCAGCACCGTGCCGACCAGGTCGCGCATCCGCTCCACCGCGATCTCGGGTGGCATCTTCTCCTGGTACGGGCGTGAGGTGGTGAGCGCGTCGTAGATCTCCACCGCCGCGATGATCCGGCCTCCGAGCGGGATCTGCTCGCCGACCAGCCGATTCGGATAGCCGAACCCGTCCCAGCGCTCGTGATGGCTCCGGACGTAGGTGATCACGTCCTTGAGATGCAGCAGCGGCGCGAGGATCTGCGAGCCGACCAGCACGTGCTGCTTCACGTGCTCGTACTCCGCGTCCGTGAGCGGGCCCTGCTTGTTGAGCACCTGCTCGCGGATCCCGATCTTCCCGATGTCGTGCAGCCGTCCGGCGGTCCGCACGGCCTCGATCAACGCGTCATCGCATCCCAGCTGCGCGGCGACGCTGGCGGAGAGATCGGCCACCCGCGCGGAGTGCCCCCGGAGGTAGGGGTCCTTCGCCTCGAGGGCGTTCACCAGCGCATCGAGCGTGGCCACCGAGATCCGCTCCTGGTTGGCCTGCTCGATCCACCGCTCGGCCGCGCGGGTCGCGATCTCCCCGCCGAGGCGGCGACTGGTGTCGCGGCCTTCGAGTCGGGCATGGCGCCTCTGCAGCGCGCTCTGCACCGCGCGGCCGAGGTGGGTGAGGTCCACTGGTTTGAGAAGGTAGTCGAGCGCGCCCCGCTGCATGCACAAGGCGGCGCTGGTCGCGTCGTTCACTGCGGTGAGCATCAGGATGGCGGTGTCGGGCTCCAGCTCGAGGACGCGAGGCACCAGGTCCACGCCGTTGATGCCCGGCAGGTTCACATCCAGCAGCATCCCCGCGATCTTCTGGCGGCCCATGACGGTGAGAGCCTCTTCGCCAGAGGCCGCGACGGCCACCTCGTACCCCTGGAGCGTGAGGTACTTCCGCATCGACCTGCGGATCGCCTCCTCATCGTCCACCACCAGGAGGGTCACTGGCCCGTCGATCACCGCGCACTCCTGTGCCGAGCGGCCGCGCCGGAAGGCGCCGCTGCTGGGCGAGTGAGGGCTTGCCAGGGGGTTCCGAGAAGCTAGGACCGACGCCGGATGGGGTCAATCACCCGTGGAGTCCACGAAGTCCACCTGCACTCGCTCGGGAATGACTCCGGCTTCGTGCCCGCGGTCCAGCAATTTCTGCACCGCCTGGCGGCCTCGCGGCCCGTAATCCACGGTCCACTGGTTCACGTACATGCCGACGAACGTATCGGTGCGCTCGTCCCCGATCCCCCGGTTGTAGCGGCTGGCGTGCGCCAGCGCGGGGGCGCGGTGCTCGAGGGCGTACACGATGCTCGCGCGCAGGTCGCGGGCGATCTGCCGGATGACCGTCTCCCCCAGGTCGCGGCGCACGGCGTTACCGCCGAGCGGCAAGGGCAGACCGGTGTCCTCCATCCACCACGCGCCCAGATCGGTCCAGAGGTGGAGCCCGCTGTCGCCGTAGGTGAGCTGGCCCTCGTGGATCAGCAGCCCGACATCCACCTCGCCGCGATGGACCGCGTCCTCGATCCGGTCGAACGGCACCACCACGTGGTCCATGTCCGGCTGGTACAGCTTCAGCGCGAGGTAGGCGGTAGTGAGGAGCCCGGGGACGGCGACCCGGAGACCGCGCAGCGCGGCGCGAGGGTCGGATGGGCGGGGCCGGGTGCTCACCAGCCGCGGGCCATAGCCGTCGCCCATGGAGGAGCCGGAGCCCAGGAGCGCGTACTCCCGCCAGAGGTAGGCGTACGCGTGGATGGACACGGCGGTGACCTCCAGCTCCGCGCGCCGGGCACGCTGGTTCAGGGTCTCGATGTCGGACAGCTCGTGCACGTAGCGGAGATCGCCGGTGTCGAGCTTGTGGGCGGCGAGCGCGTAGAACATGAACGCGTCGTCGGAGTCGGGGCTGTGGGCGACGTGAATGGTGCGGGGCATGGGGTTCCTTTGGGCGGTCGGGCGGTCGGGCGGTCAGGCGGTACGTCGCCGTTTCGGGCGAGTGG
>DATLHD010000139.1:0-8843 GCA_035540075.1 Gemmatimonadales bacterium | reverse complement strand
GAATCGGCCGAATCGGGCGAGACGCCGAGGACCTCCACGCCGAGCTGCCGCAGCTCCGTCCACGCGTCGCGGAATCCGCACGCCTCCTTGGTGCAGCCCGGCGTGTCGTCCTTGGGGTAGAAGTAGACGACGTAGGGCTTGCCGGCGAGAGCGGCCGAGGTGACGCGCGCGCCGCCGCCGCACCGGTGTCTTCCGCACGATCGAGATGCCGGTCTTCGACCGCTTCGTGGCCGAACAGAAGGAAGCCCTGGCGGAGGCGTACCTGATCCCCGACCGACTCGCCGGTGTGGTCGAGCTCCTGCGGCAACAGGGAATCGAGGTGGTGCGGGGGAGCGGCCAGGCATCGCGGCTCGAGCGATTCGTGGTGGTCAGCCTACGGCGGGAGGCCCTGTTCGAGGGGCATCGGCCGGTGGTTGCGGAAGGTCATTGGGCTCCATTTGCCGGTGAGGTCGGCTCCAGCTGGTCTCGGGTCAGCACCGCGCAGCCGTTGGGGCTCCTGGCGGCGTATCTTTTGGAGCCCGCCTCGGAGGACGGTGTAGTCACCTGGAACCTGCTCGACGCCGAGCTGAAGGCGGGCCATGCCTACCCCATACTCCGAAGCAGGACGGCCGCCGCTGCGGCCGCCTCGCCACCGCGGGAGAACCGATGATCAAGACCGGTGAACCGGCCCCGCCGTTTTCATTGACCGACGCCACGGGAAACCGGGTGTCCCTCCAGGACCTGGCCGGACGAGACATCGTTCTCTACTTCTACCCCAAGGACGACACGCCGGGCTGCACCAAGGAGGCGTGCGGATTCCGCGACGCGTGGACGGAGCTGCGGCAGCTCGGCGTGGAGGTCCTCGGCGTCTCGCCCGATTCGGCCGATTCGCATGCGCGCTTCGCTGAGAAGTACCGGCTGCCCTTCCGGCTGCTCTCCGACCCCGACAAGCACGTCATGGAGGCCTATGACGCATGGGGCGAGAAGACGCTTTACGGCAAGAAGACGACGGGGGTGATCCGGTCCACGGTCTGGATCGGTCCGGACGGCCGGGTGCGGCGGCACTGGGCACGGATCTCGGACGCGGAGAAGCATCCGGACCAGGTTCTCGCGGCCCTCAAGGACGGACGCTGAGGCGCCCGCCAGGGGCTATATTTCCCATGTCCCGACAGCCATGGATGTCCGCATGACCACCGCCGCCCACACCCGCTCCTTCGTCGTCTGGCTCTGGGAGTGGACCAAGTCCATCGTCGTCGCGCTCGTCGTCTGGTTCTTCCTGCGGACCTTCCTGGTCGAGGCGTTCCGGATTCCGTCCGGGAGCATGGAGAACACCCTGCTGATCGGCGACTTCCTGTTCGTGAACAAGGCGCTCTACGGCGCCGAGGTCCCGCTCGTGAAGACTCGCCTGCCGGCGGTGCGGGAACCCAAGCGCAACGACATCCTGGTGTTCGATTCGGTGGAGGAGGAAGGACTCAAGGTCGTCAAGCGGCTCGTCGGCATGCCGGGCGATACCCTCGCCATGGACAGCGGGGTGCTGTACCGCAACAGCCAGCGGGTGGAGGAGCCCTGGGCGGTGCATACCGATCCTTCCCGCTCCGAGGATCCGATCCAGCGGGCCAAGATGCGCGAGTGGCAGCTGCCCCACGTGGTCGCCCGGGACACGGCCGACTATCGGCCCGATCTCCAGGACTGGGGACCGATCGTGGTGCCGCGGGACTCGCTCTTCATGATGGGCGACAATCGGGACAGCTCGTACGACGGCCGGTACTGGGGCTTCCTCCCTCGAGAGAACGTGCGCGGCCGTCCGCTGGTCGTGTACTTCAGCTACGACGCGAGCAGCTGGAAATCACTGCCGTTCTTCACGGCGGTGCGGTGGGGGAGGATCTTCAGCGCGCCGGAATGACGCGTTCAGTGGTGCGGTCGGGGCGCTTCGGGCAGCGACGAGCGGCTGAGCATCCGGGGAATGTAGGCGGCAGTGCGGCTGCAGGCGGTGCAGTGAAGGGTCACTCGGCCACCGGGGGCATCGTCAAGGAGGGTACGCTCGGGGGTTCGCTCGACCGCGGCCGCTCCACATGAAGGACAGACCAAAGGTTTCTGGTCCCTATCCGCGGCGATCAGTATCAGCGCTTCCGGCGCCCGGTACTCCTTGATGCCCCTGCGTCCCACGGCCTGCCCTTCCGGCGGGGTCTGGTGGCACGGGACTGGCTGACCCCACCCATAGTCGAATTTATGGCAGTACCTTCGGGCGCGCCACAGCGGGCGCGCCCTTTGGCTCAAGGAGTCAGACGAATGAACCGTTTCATCCGAGTGATTCCGATTGTCGCGAGCCTGCTCGCGTCGAGCGTGGTCCAGGCCAGCGCGCAAGAAGTGCACGAGATCCGCATGGTGGGTTCCGCCAAGGGCGAGTTCCGGTTCGAGCCGGCCTCGGTCAAGACGCGCCGCGGAGACGTGCTCCTGTTCCGCGCGGTCGGCGGCGGACCGCACAGTGTGGTGTTCCAAAGCAAGGATATGTCGTCGGCGGATCGGGAGCGGCTGAACGAAGCGATGCCACGTCGCGCCGGTGACCTGAGCAGCCCGCTGCTGACGGATGGGTCCGAGTACCGGGTAGTGGTGCCTGCCCTGACGGCGGGGACCTATCATTTCTTCTGCCTGCCGCACAAGGCATATGACATGCGGGGCGAAGTGATCGTCCACTGATCGAATGCGGTATCCGAGGCCGGGCGGGGGCCCGGCCTTCTTGTTGGGTGGATTATATTAGTAGTAAGATGTACTACTAGCGCCCAAGCGCCCGTGGTGGCAGAATTCGCCTCGGTTCGGGTGGGCTGGGCGATGGGGTGACTCGAGGGCAAGGAGGCCATTGTGGCATCGGAACTTGGCGGAACACAGATCATGACGTTACTGGAGACCCTGCCGGGAATCGCGAACGTGCTGCGAAGCCCGGTTGCGGACGCCCTCAACAACGTCATCCGCGCCGCCGCCCGGCTCTCCGAATTCAACGTGGCCGACGCCGAAGAACTGGTCCGGTACGCGACGAGGCGGAGCCTGATGGCGCAGGAGGAGGGCGATCGGCTGGTGGCGGAGGTGCACGCGGCGCAGCAGAAGCGTCTCGATCGCGCCGCGGACCGCGAAAAGGCCCAGCGGGCCAAGGTGCGGGGGAAGGCCAAGACGGTCCGTGCCGTCAAGGCGGTGAAAGCGGTCAAGAAGGTGAAGCTCAAGAAGGCCGCGAAGGCCAAGAAGCGGTAACGCTCTACGTCTTGAACTGTTGCATCAGCGACGTCAGGCGGGTCGCTCCCTGGAGCAGATCACCCGCCGACGACGCCATCTCCTCGGTGCTCGCGCTCTGCTCTTCGGCCGCCGCAGTCACCTGCTCGCTGGCCGAAGCATGCTCGCTCGCCGCCTGACTCACCTCCTGGGTACGGACTCCCAGCTCTTCCACGATCCGCTGGTTCGCCACCGCCTCTCGCTCCACCTCTGACGCCGCGCCGTGCACCTGGCGGACGGCGCCCGAGATCTGTTCCAGCGCCCGCGCAGCCCCCGCTGCCACCTCCTCGATACCCTGCACCTTGGCCGAGCCGGCCTCCATGGTGTGGGAGACCTCACGCACCTGATTGCGGATGAACTGGACGGTCTTCGCCACGTCCTCCGCCGCGGTTGCGCTCGAGTCGGCCAGCCGCCGTACCTCCTCGGCCACGACGGCGAAGCCGCGCCCGTGCTCACCCGCCCGGGCCGCCTCGATGGCGGCATTGAGCGCGAGCAGGTTGGTCTGGGTCGAGATCTGCTTGATCAGATCGATGAAGTCGGTGATCGGCTCGGAGAGTCGGGTGAGCTCCTTGACCTGACCGGTGGAGGTGCGAACCACCTCCTTCACATCGAGCAGGGTCTGGCCCGCCGCGGCCACGTCCGCCTGGTGCCGGGCGGCCAGGTCCTGGATCCGGCCGCCGAGCTCACTCACCCGGGTGGCCGCCTGGGCATTGGCTTCCGCAATCTGGCGAAGGCTGTGCAGCAGCGCGTCCGCCTTCTCCATGCCCCGGACCTGCTGCTCGGCGCTGGCCGCGATCTTCACCATCGCGGTCGAGATCTCGCCGCTGCTGGCCGCCAGCTCCTCGCTCATGGCGGAGAAGTCGCTCGCGCTGTTGCCCATCTGGCTCGCCTCGCCCACCACCGACACCACTACGGAGCGCAGCCGGCCACCCATGTCATCCATCGCGCGGGAGAGCTGCTCGAGCTCGGTCGGCATCCCGCCGAGCCGGAGCGGCCGGAGATCGCCGGCGCCGAATCGCTCCGCGGCGCCGATCAACTGGGTGAGCGGACGGTCCACCATCCGCACGGTCCAGAACACGATGGAGAAGCCGACGACGAGAGAGACCACGAACAGCAGCCACAGCATCTGCCGCCGCTGGTCGGCCTGGCGTCCCAGGTCGGCGGCGCGGGCCATGGAGCGGGAGGTGTGCGCCAGCGAGAGCGAGCGCACGTCGCGCAGCAGCGTGTCCGAGGGCGCGCGCGCCAGCTCGGCGTAGCGCCGCGCCTCATCGTGCCGTCCCAGGTCGGTGAGCGCATGCGCCGTTGCATAGGCGACTTCCACCTGGGCCTGGTTGTCGGCGATCTGATTGACGATGTAGCGGTCGGCGGTGGTAAGGGAGGCGAGCCCGCGGTAGCGGCGCTGCAGGGCATAGGCGGAGTCGCCCTGCTCCAGCACCCGGAGCCGCAGCTCTTCCGCCGGGCGCACCAGGTACTGCTCCGCCGAGCGGACCTCCGACGCAACGGAGGAGATCAGGCCGTTGCCCAGGTCGGTCGTCGCCAGCAGCAACGAGAGCTCGTGGTCCACCGACTCGTCCAGCGCACGGATCGCGTTCACGCCCAGCAGCGCGATGACGAACACCAGCCCGATGAGCAGGACCATCCCGCCCACGACGCGGCTCCGGAGGCTGCGCATCATGGCTGGGGCACCTGCGCCATGTCGGTGGAGCCGTTTTCCACTTCGACCGCTCCGGCATGCACCCTGCCGATGTACACGTTCTGGGCCGGCACGTCGCCCAAGGCATCGAACGCCACGACGCCGGTCACGCCTTCGAACGGCGGCGTCTCGGAGCCCACGCCGGCCAGGGCGCGACGGACCGCCTGGCGATCGGTTCCGGCCCGCGCGATCACCTGGCTCAGGAGATAGATGGCATCGTAGGTCGCCGCTGCCGGTTGGTTCGGCATGCCGGCCCCGGGATACTTGCGGCGGTAGGCCTCCACGAACTTCCGGTTGGCGCCGGTGGGAATGGTCGGGAAGTAGGCCGAGGTGAGATAGACTCCTTCCGCCAGCGCACCGGCCTCCTCGATCCCCTCGAGGCCATCGCCGCCCAGGATGGGGACGGTGATCCCCCGCCGTCTCGCCTGGCGAAGCACTTCCTCCCCCTCGCCGCGGTTGCCGGCCACCACGAGAAACTGGATGCTCTTGTTCCGCACCATGCGATCGAGGTAGGGTCCCACATCCGGCCGGTCACCGAGATAGGGATCCACCGACTCGAGCCGTCCGCCCAAGCGCGTGAAGTGCTCCACGAAGGTCTGCCGGATGCCGCGGCCGTATTGATCGTTCAGGTACAGCACCGCGCCACGCTCGAGGTTGAGCGTCTCGCGTACCCACTCGGCGAGAGCCGCGCCGTGCGCCAGGTCGCTGGGGCACACCCGGAAGGTGTGATCGCCGGCGCTGGACACTTCGGGCGAAGACGACGAAGGTGAGATGGCGGCCACCGGGTCGTCGCCCCCGTTGTAGACCGGTGCGGCGGCGAGCGTGGTGCCGGAGAAGAGATGGCCGACCACTGCCGACACGCCCGAGTCGTAGAGATCACCCGCGATGAAGACGGCGGAGTCGGGATCGGCATAGTCGTCGCGGATCACCAGCTCGAGCGGCCGCCCGCCGATGCCCCCGGCGGCATTGATCTCCTCCGCGGCGAGCTCCGCCGCCAGCTGCATGGGAATGCCGATGGGGTCGCTGAAGGATCCGGCCACGCCGAGTCGTACCGGGCCCCCGTCTCCCTGGCAGCCCATGAGCAACGCGGCGACGAGGGCAGGAGCCAAGCAGGGCGCAATTAGCCTGAGCGATCGAGACGATGCCAAAGCGGGCTCCGAAGCGTAACGTATTTGAGTACAAGATCTTAGCTATGGCGGTGCGGCTGACTGGAGGCTCGAAGTGCAAAATGCGTACTTAGTCAGGGAGGCACATGCGCGACTGGAGCGACCTAGAGCCGGCGGCGGACCTCGATCTCCACGGCCAGTCCGTGCTGGAGGCGGTGGCCAACGCGGAGCGGTTTCTTCGGGCGCAGCGCAAGGCCCGTCCCGGGGAGACAGTGCGGATCGTGACAGGACGAGGGCGAAGTGGGGGCGGCGCCCCGATCAGGACTCAGGTGCGGACGCTACTCAAGCGGCTGCGCGAAGAGGGAACCGTGGTGCGCGACTACCTGCTGGAGGACACCGAGGGGAGCTTCCTCGTTCGGCTAAGATGATCCCGCGTTTCGACCCGCTCCCCAGGCATCGAGCACGTGGCCGTCGATCAGGCTCACCGACGCGGTGAGCTCCCCTCGCTCCGTGCGCCAGGTGAGACGGAGCATCCTGCCGCGACGCACCCATTGCTGCATGGATTGACCACCCTGCCTTTGCACCGCGACCGGTCCATAGCGCTGCTCCAGATCGCGGCGCCAGGCGCCGAGGGCGCTGCTGTCCACTGCCGCGGAGAGGGTGATGACGCCGGCCGCGCTATCCATCGCCGACACCCAGACGTTGATCGAACCAGTGGCGGAGTCGCTTACTCTGCCCCGGCACTCGGACACCTTCGGGTCCTGTTTCGCGCGATCGCAGCGCAAGCGACCTCCCTGACGGCGAAGCAGCGCGTCGAGCTCATCGAGCCGAGCGCCTGCGCGAAATCCGCGGAAATGGAGCGCCGATGTGTCCGGGCGAGCGACGCCGAAAGCTGTGGCGGGGAGGAGGAGCAGGGCGAGCACCAGCGAGGTCATCGTCGGCCGAAAACTCATGCGATCACGGCCTCACTCGGCGGACAGATACCGAGAGCCCCCGCTGTTTGGGCGGGGGCTTCGGTGTAGTTCGGCTCTGCGTCAGATCGGGAAAGGCGCGGAGCGCGGGGGTTCAGACCTTGCGGACGTTGGAGGCCTGGAGCCCCTTCGGCCCCTCGACGACCTCGAACTCCACGTTGTCGCCCTCGGACAGCGAGCGGAAGCCTTCGGCGATGATTGCGGTGTGATGAACGAAGACGTCCTTACCACCATCCTGCGCGATGAAGCCGAACCCCTTTGCGTCATTGAACCACTTGACCGTGCCCTTCGCCATTGTTGCAACCTCTTGACAGGGGAGCCCGCAGGCTCCGGGGAAACGCCCGGCCCTCGTGGCCGGGTGCAGAAGCCCCAAGAAAAAAGCCGCCCGGACAGGAAAGTCCGGCCGGCCAACGATGAGTCAAGTACGCAAAGGTGAGACCGCGCTACGCATGGTCTAAGGTCATGTACGGATTCGGAATTGTCAATACGACCGAGGGTGCAAGGGCGCGCGGGCCGAGACGGAAGGCCGGCCGCAAGTACCTATCCATTCAAGACCTAGCGCAGCACCACTCCGGCGGCCCGAAGCTCGTGATCGAGCAGCCACCGCTTCTTGGCGAGCCCGCCGCCGTAGCCCACCAGGCTGCCGTCCTTGCCCACCACCCGATGACACGGAACGAGGATCGCCAGGTGGTTGGCCGCGACCAGCCATCCGATCTGGCGGGGATGGAGTGACGTCGCGCGCGCGACGTCCTCGTACGAGCGCGTCTCGCCCAGCGGGATCTTGCGCAGCGTCTTGAAGACGGCGACCTGCGCCGGCGAAAGATCGAACCAGCGCTTGAGGTAATCGGGATAGGGGAAAGGGCGGGAGGAGCCTGCGAAGTACTCGTCGAGCCACGTCGCGGTGATCCGGCAGTCGCCCTGAGCGATGTGGAGCTCGGGTACGGCGGCCCTGAGGCGGACGGCCCACTTGATCGTCATCGCGCGGTGAGGGAACTCGACCGCCAGTGGCCCGGCCTCACACTCGACCACGGTCAGCGTGCCGATCGGCGAGTTGTAGGACGTCCACTCCACGTGCATGTCGGCTTCCCCGTACGGATGCCGGAATATACGCCGGGCGCGCGGCTTGTATATTCCAGCACATGACCTCCCCCCAATCGCTGGTGGTCCGCACCTTCACCGACCGGGCTGAAGGGCTGTCCCACTTCGTCCTGCGCGCGGGCGAAGCACCCCGGCTGCTCGCATTCGATGATGCGCTGGGCTGCCCGGTCGAGACCGCCCTGGCCGCCCTGGAATGGACCGGAGCCGTGGGCATCCTGCCCGACGACGACCTGCTCCACGCCGCGCGGCTCACCAGCGAGACCGCGGCGGCGGTGGTCGAGCGGAAGGGGGCCGACGGCCGCCGGTTCGTCTATTTGGGCCCGCGGCTGGATGCGCCTCCGATGGACGTCTTCGAGGGTGCCATTCTCTTCGACGAGCCGGGGGTGAAGGCGGTCGAGTTCTCCCACCGTGCCCACGCCCTCGCCCACTTCCTCCGAGCCACCGCCGGCGCCGGGGCATTGCTGGCTATGCTCGGTCGCCGGGCGCCTGAACTGCGCCACCTGCGCCGCTGGCTCGGCCCCATTATCCAGGAGCTCGACGGGCCCCGGCCCCTGGTGGCCGGCTGGTTCGCGGCCAGCTCCGCCGGCTGCCTGTTCTCCTCGTTGGACCAGGAGATGACCTACCGATATATCGAGGTAGGTCTCGAGTCCTAGACTTTCCACCTTGATCTGTGGATACACATCTCCACAAACCTGTGGACGGAGACGGTAGCACCGTGGGTCAGCAGGGGTTAGG
>DATLHD010000138.1:0-6927 GCA_035540075.1 Gemmatimonadales bacterium | reverse complement strand
CGTCCCGCCCTACTTCGCACGCGCCCGCCGAGCGTCGAGATAGTGCTGGAGCAACACGGCCGCCGCGAGGGAGTCCACATCCTCCCGGCGCCCTCTGGTGCTTCCGCCCTGCTCCCGAATGGCGGCCAACGCCCGGGCCGTGCTCATCCGCTCGTCCCAGAGCTCCACCGGGAGTCCGGTGCGCTCGGCGAGCTCACCGGCAAGCTTCCGGGCCGACACCGCGCTGTCTTCTTCCTCCCCTTCGCCCGTCAGGGGCAGACCGACCACCACGCCCGCCGGCTGGTGCTCGCCGACGAGCTCCAGGAACCGAGCCATGGGAAAGCGCTTGCCTCGCCGGCGCACCAGCGTCTCCAGCGGGGTGGCCAGTGTCTGCGTTTCGTCGCTCAGCGCGAGGCCGATCCGCACCTCGCCCCAGTCCAGGCCCAGGAGCCGGCCCACGTTCGGTAACGACATGGGCGCAATAAAGCGGGAAAGGGGAAAGGGGAAAAGAGAAACGGGCCGCATCGGCGACCCGTCTCTCTGCCCTGCTGACCCGCTGTCGAACCGTCCGGCTGCGCTACTGCGCCATCGTCGCGAAGAACTCCTTGTTGTTCTTCGTCCGCTTCATCCGCTCCAGCAGGAACTCGAGCGCTTCCACGGGCGGCATGTCCGCCAGGAAGTTGCGCAGCAGGTAGACCCGGTTGAGCTCGTCCTTGTCCATCAGCAGCTCTTCCTTACGGGTCGAGGTGCGCTGGATGTCGATGGCGGGGTAGATCCGCCGGTCCGCCAGGCGGCGATCCAGCACCAGCTCCGAGTTGCCGGTGCCCTTGAACTCCTCGAAGATCACCTCGTCCATCCGGCTGCCGGTGTCGACCAGCGCGGTGGCGATGATGCTGAGGCTCCCGCCCTTGTCGATGTTCCGGGCGGCTCCGAAGAAGCGCTTCGGCTTCTGCAGCGCGTTGGCGTCCACGCCGCCGGAGAGGATCTTGCCCGAGTGGGGCACCACCACGTTGTGGGCCCGGGCCAGGCGGGTGATCGAGTCTAGCAGGATCACCACGTCGCGCCCGTGCTCCACCAGCCGCTTGGACTTCTCGATCACCATGTCCGCCACCTGCACGTGGCGGTCGGCCGGCTCGTCGAAGGTGGAGGAGATCACCTCCGCCTTGACGTTCTCCTCCATGTCGGTGACCTCCTCCGGCCGCTCGTCGATGAGCAGCACGATGAGGACGATCTCCGGGTGGTTCTCGCTGATGGCGTTGGCCAGCTTCTGCATCAGGATCGTCTTGCCCGCCTTGGGCGGAGCGACGATGAGCGCGCGCTGGCCCTTGCCCAGTGGCGCCAGCAGGTCCACCACCCGCATGGAGAGATCGCTGTTCTTCCGCTCCAGCCGGATTCGCGAGTCGGGATAGCGGGGGCGCAGGTTGTCGAAGGCGATCCGGTGCTTGGTCTTCTCCGGCTCTTCGAAGTTGACCTGCTCCACCTTGAGCAGCGCGAGGTAGCGCTCCCCCTCCTTGGGTGGCCGCACCTGGCCCATCACCGTGTCGCCGGTGCGCAGATCGAACCGCTTGATCTGGCTGGGGCTCACGTAGATGTCATCGGGCCCGTAGAGGTAATTCCAGTCCTGGCTGCGGAGGAAGCCGTAGCCCTCGGGCAGGATCTCCAGCACGCCCTCGCCCCGAATGACGGTGTCCGAGTCCAGCAGCGACTGCTCGATACGGAAGATGAGGTCCTGCTTCCGCAGCCCCGAGTAGTTGCTGATGTTCAACTGCTCCGCGAGGGTGTGCAGCTCGGCGACCGACTTCTGCTTCAGTTCAGCGATATCCACGGACGAGACTCCAAACGGACGAGCCCTGCCGGCGTGCGGGCGAGTGATGGGAGAAATAGTTGAAATGCCGGCGAGGTTGGCTTGGGTATATGGGGCGGCCCGATGTGCGGTACTGTATGCCCCTACTGGAGCCAGGGGGCGCTACGGGTTGTAAGGGGAGATGTCGTGCCGATTCCAAGAAGCGACTCAACTTACGGTGCTCCCACTGCCCAGTCAAGTGCCCGCTTGCAGAAGTGAGTCGCTCACACGATCTTGGCTCACTTCGCATCACCATCAAGCCGAGCGCTGATGTCCGAAACCGAACGGCTGGGCAAGCTGCGGCACGACCTCTCCAATCCCCTCTCGGCCCTCTTGGCCGAGGTCCAGCTGCTGCTGCTCAACGAGTCGCAGTTCGATCCCGAGACGTTAACCAGCCTGCGGGAGATCGAGGCCATGGCGATCCGCATGCGCTCGATGCTGCGGGAGATCTGAGCCGGCGCCGGCCGGCCGCGGCTTTCCATTGAGCAGGTAGGTTATCAGGAACGCGATGCTGACGGCGCTGGCCACCGCTCGAACCTTCACGTCGCCCGCTCCTGCCGAGACGAAGCCCTCGATCAGCCCCGCCGCGACCAACATCATGGCCGCGCCGCCCACCATCCGTACCGCGGTCCGCCCGCTCAACACCAGCGCCTCGCCCCGGGCGAGGTCGCCGGGTGCCACCACCGAGCGGCCCAACAGGAACCCGGCCGCGCCCGCGACCCAGATTGCGAACAGCTCCAGGAGCCCGTGGCCCAGGATGAACTCCAGGAGGTAGCCGAGCAGTCCCTGGTTGGCGAAGTGCCCCGCCGCGCCACCGAGCGTGAGCCCGTTGTAGCCCAGCAGCGCCAGCGATCCCACGCCGAGAAAGACCCCCCCGGCGAAGCACGCAATCGCGACCCGAACGTTGTTGGCGATGACCGCGGAGGCCACGAACGGCCGGTCCTCCAGCGCGACATCCACGTAACGCCGGCCTTCCGCCTTTCGTTCCGCTCCCGCCTCGGCCCGCTCGATCATCACCGACGGCAACACGTCCGGCGCCAGGGCCGGCTGGTCCCGGATCACCAGATAGCCCGCCGTGGCCGGCACCATGAAGGTGAGGCAGGCGATGAGAACGTAGCCTCCGGCCTGACGAATCGCGGCCGGGCACTCTCGCGCCAACACCTCCCACATCCGCCGCCAGGTGCCCCGTTCCTCTCGGTACAGCGCGTTGTGTCCCGCGGCCGCCAGGCGCTCGAGGTACTGCAGCGTGGCGTCGTCCACCCCGTAGGTGCGCGCGCGGGCCAGGTCGGCGGCCACCTCCCGGTATCGGGCCGCGAAGTCCGGCAGCTCGTCGGAGGCGAAGCTGTCAAGCCCGCGGCGGGCCGCACGCTCGGCCAGCACCCGGAACTCGTCCCAGCGCGGGCGCTTCCGGGCGGCGAACGCCGCCGCCGCCGCCGCCCCTCGCGGCGCCAGGGAACCCTCACGCCGCTCCCCTTCGAGGCGGTACAACTCGAGCAGATGGTCCAGTTGTGTGACGCCAGGCGGCGTCCGCTGATCGGCCATCCGGGCGGCGATGGCGCCCGCCAGGCGGGCCCTCGCGGGTGGCGTCAGCTGGCCTTGCCGACGGGCGAACTCGCCCAGCACATGGAACTCGCCGTCGGTGAGCTCGGGGATCTGGACCAGTCCCGGTGCCTCTCGCGGTCGGGCGTGCGCCGGCGCTCGGGCCGCCGCTTCCGCCGGACGGTCGCGGGCGACCACCGTGCCGGCGACGATGTCGCCCAGCCGCTTCCCTCTCGGGTGCAACGCGACCAGCAGGGCGCCGATCAGGTAGGGCGGGGGAAGGAAGTCGGCGATCCGCAGCAGGTTCCGCGCGACGGCAGCCCCGAGTCCCACCGCGCTCCCGGTGTCTCCCACGACCCGGATCCCCACGAAGCGCTTGCCCGGGGTCTGCCCCTGGCGGAGGCCCTCGAAGAGGATGAAGTAGCCGTTCCACACGACGAAGCCGAGCAGCAGGATGACCGCGCCGCCGAGCGACCCGAGGGCCTCCCCGAGTCCGGCCACCATGCTCAAGAGGATCACGGTACTGAGCGCGGAGGCGACCAGGATCAGCACGTCGATCAGGGCGGCGAGTGCCCGGGACCCGATGCCGGCGATCTCGAGGCCCAGGGTGACGTGCTCCGGCGTCTCCACCAGCAGTCGCTGGCGATAGTCGGGTGGGCCCGGGCGGCGCTTCAGCATGGGGCCATTCTAACTCTTCGATTCCGCTCGGGGCAGGCTCGACGCATGGAGGGCTCGCGTCTGTCGCACGGGACAGGCATCTTTCTCCCTTCGCCGCACCCGCCCCTCCCCGGAGCCGCTTCATGGTGCCCACGAGCCTTCGCCCACTGTCGGTGGGTGAGATCCTCGACGTCTCCTTCACGCTGTATCGCCGGCACTTCGCGACCCTGGGCACGATCGCGGTGCTGTGCTCGGGGCTCCCGGTGCTGCTGGGCTTGTACATCGAGGCCTCGGGGGGGATCCTCTACAACCTCCCGCTCACACTGCTGCACTACGTCACCTTCACGATGTTGAGCTCGATCGCCACGGCGGCCACGGTGTTCGTGGTGTCGGAGAGCTACCTGGGGCGGCCGCTGGCCGCGCGGGACGCACTGCGGCGTGCCACGCCGCTCCTCGCGCGGCTCATCATCTGCTCGCTGATGTTCGCCATCATCGTGGGCATCGGATTTCTCTTCTTCCTCTTCCCCGGCATCGTGTTCTTCTGCGGGTTGCTGTTGGCGTTCCCCTCCCTCGTGCTCGAGCCGGGTATCTCGCCGACCGGCGCGCTGTCGCGCTCCTGGTGGCTCACACGCGGCTCACGCTGGCGCATGTTCGGCCTGCTCGTCACCATGGCGCTGTTACTCTACGTGCCGCTGGTCGGTCTCGGAGCCGTCGCGGCGGTTGCGCTCCCCGGGGGCGCCATCGGCACGACGCCGGGCACGGTGACGCTGGCGGTGGTCGGCGTGGTCCAGATGCTTCTGTACCCTCTGCTCTACTGCGTCCTCACCGTCGCCTACTACGATCTCCGGGTCCGGAAGGAAGGCTTCGATCTGGAGGTGCTCGCCTCGACCCTCCAGCCCGCCTGAGTCATGCTGCTTCAGGGTGTGGGGAGCGCCGATCGGTACCGGGCCGTCCTGGACTCGGTGTTCGCGACGGACCCCTACCAATGGAGCCCGCCGCCGCCGCTGCTCCAGCTTCTGAAGGACTGGTGGGCCCTGCTGATCGACTGGCTGGAGGGGCTGAGGACCGACAATCCGCTGCTGTTTCGCATCTTTTTCGTCGCCATCCTGCTCGTCTGGCTCGCCATCTTCACCCACGCCGCCTGGCTGGTGTGGCATACGGTCCGGGGGGCGGCGCGGTCCGAGCGAGCTTCCGTCCCCGCGGCCGAGGGCGAGCCGCACGACGCGGACTGGTACTCCCGCGCAGCGGATCGCGCGGCCGAGGAAGGCCGATTCGCCGAGGCCCTGCAGCTCGCCTTCGTCGCCATCGCCCTGACGCTCGACACGGGTGGGCTCCTCAAGTACCAGCCGAGCAAGACACCCGCGGAGTGCGCCCACGAAGCCCGGCTCAGCGCCGTGGACCGGGATCGGCTGCGAGGGCTGGTTCGCACCCTCTACGCCGGTGCGTTCGGAGGCCGGACGCTCGGGGCCGACGACTACCGCCGGTGGCGCGAGCTCGGCGCCGGACCGTGGCATGCGCCCGCGCACTGAGCTGGGCGTCTCGGCCGGGGTTCTCCTCGCTCTGGGTCTGATCGTCGTCGCGGTCGGCGCCCGACCGGACCGCGGCACCGAGGACACGCGGCGCTCCACCTATCTCACGGGACCGGGTGGAGCCAGCGCCTTCGCCGAGGCCTCGGCGCGCCTCGGTGTCGCGGTGGAGCGCTACCGGCGACCCACGGCGACGCTCGGTGCGACGGACTCCGCGTCGCGGGCCGTCATCACCGTGATCGGCCCCCAGGTGCCGCTCACGTCCGCGGACGCGCGCCATCTGCTCCAGCTGCCTGCCGATCTCCTGCTGGCAGGGCCGGGGGCCGAGGCGGCGATCCGCTGTCTTGGGTATCGGGTGTTTCGGCGTCCCTGGCGCGACTCGATCCGGACCCGGAGCCCCGAGGGGGCCGAGGACCTTCCGGCGCCCCGCGTCGGCGCGGTGCTGGTGCCTCACTCCGCGAGAGAAGTCGTGGACTCGGGCGTGGCATACGACGGGCGGCGGGTGCAGTGCGAGGTGCCGCAGCCTGCCGCGGTGGACACCTTGCTCGAGACGCTTCGGGAGCGGCCCGTGGTGGTGCGCCTGTCGTATCCCGGGGGGAGAACCGTGACGCTGGTGTCCGACGACGGCCTCTTCCGCAACCGGGCGCTGCGCCGCACGCAGGCGGGGTCTCTCGTGCTCGGCCTGGTGGCGGGCCGGTACCAGCGCATGATCGTGGACGAGTACCACCAGGGTTATGTGGTGGCCGGGTCACTCGGCGCCGCGGCCCTCGTCTGGAGCACCAGGTCGCCTTGGGGCTGGATGGTGTGGCAGCTGATCGCCGTGGGTGTGGTGGCGCTGGTCGCCTCCGGGGTGCGGTTCGGTCCGGTGCGGAGCGTGATCGAGCGCCGGCGCCGCTCACCGATGGAGCATGTCCGCGCGCTGGCGACGACGCTCGCCGCCGCACGGGGTCACGACGTGGCCGTGCGCCTCATGATCCAGGGCCTTCGCCGCCGCCTCTCACGAGGAGGCCGGCCGGCCACCGCGGACCTGGACGCCTGGCTCGAGAGCCTGGGGCCGTCGGTCCGGAGCGCGCGGGGGCGGGAGGCGCTGCACACGCTCACGACCAGCCGGAGCACGCCGGCCGACGCGGCCAGCGTGCTCGCCGCCGGCAACGCGGTGGAGACCCTCTGGGAGGAGCTGAAGCCGACATGACGATCGCTCTGGCGCCGCTGAGCGCCGATGAAGCCGAGCGCTGCGCCGCCGCGGCCCACGCCGTCGTGGAGCAGCTCGGCCGTGTGGTCCTGGGCCAGGACCAAGCCGTGCGCGACGTCGTCGCCGCGCTGGTCGCGAGGGGACATGTGCTCCTCGAGGGCGTGCCGGGCACCGCGAAGACGCTGCTGGTC
>DATLHD010000137.1:0-4544 GCA_035540075.1 Gemmatimonadales bacterium | reverse complement strand
CAGGGGACCTCAGGCAACCCGCCGCGCGACAGCACGGCCGAACTCCTCGGTGGAAGCCGTCCCGCCGAGATCCCGGGTGCGGATCCCGTCGGTCACGATGGTGTCGATCACACCCCGCCGGATCCGCTCGGCCCGGCCCAGCTCGCCCAGGTGGTCGAGCATCATCGCGGCCGCGAGCATCTGAGCGGAGGGATTGGCGACGCCCTTGCCAGCGATGTCCGGCGCGCTGCCGTGCACCGCCTCGAAGATCGCGGCCTTGGTGCCGATGTTGGCGCCCGGCGCCAGCCCCAGGCCGCCGACCAGGCCGGAGACCTCGTCGCTCAGGATGTCGCCGAACATGTTCGTGGTCACCATGACGTCGAACTGCTCGGGCCGCATCACCAGCTGCATCGCGGTGTTGTCCACGATCATGTCGTTGGACTCCACCCGGCCGGTGTACTCCTCGGCGATCGCACGACCCACCTCGAGGAACAGGCCGCTCACCATCTTCAGGATGTTCGCCTTGTGCACGATGGTGACCTTGCGCCGGCCCTGTCGCAGGGCGTACTCGAAGGCGTAGCGCACGATGCGCTCGCACCCCGCGCGGGTGACGATGGCCATGGACTCGGCCACCGCGCGGGGGTCGTCGCCGATCTGCACGAAGTGCTCGACCCCGATGTAGAGCCCCTCGAGGTTCTCCCGCACCAGCACGATGTCCACGTTCTCGAACCGGCCGCCCGGCACGATGGACTTGGCGGGGCGAACGTTGGCGAAGAGCTCGAATTCCTTGCGAAGGCCGACGTTGACCGAGCGGAACCCGGTTCCAACCGGGGTAGTGAGGGGACCCTTGAGGGCGACGGTGTTCTTGCGGATGCTCTCGACGGTGGCGTCGGGCAGCGGGGTACCCGTGGCCTCGACGGCGCTCATCCCGGCGAGCTCCTCGTCCCAGTTGAAGCGCAGCCCAGTGGCCTCGAGGACTTTCACCGTCTGGGCCGTGATCTCCGGACCGATGCCGTCCCCGGCGATGAGGGTGACGTCGTAGGTCATGGCCCGCCGGTGTCGAGGGGGAGTACCGCCGTGAGCGCGGCATCGAGCGCGGCCTGCGGGTCGGCGCCGCTGCCCACGGCCGGCGAGCGCCAGAGCACCTTTCCGCTCCGGGTATCCGCCACCACGAGCGTGAGATCGGCGCGAATCCGCCCGTCCGCCTGCCGCCCGAACCCGAGCGACGCCGGCACCATCACCGCTCGCCCGCCCACCACCGCCATCAGGTTCCGCAGCGAGGAGCGCAGCGGATCAGGAATGTCCTTCAGCTTGGGCGAGCGCAGCATCGCCTGGCCCATCTGGTCGGGGTCGCCGACGATGCCGGGCGAGCGCCGCGCGGCCTTGCGCAGCTCGGGCGGAAGGACCCAGCGCACCTCGGGCGCACGGCCGGTGAACGCCTCGCCGATGAGCGAGTCGGCCCAGAGGAGCGTCGTCTGGCGGTCGCGATAGGGAGCGTAGATGGTGTCCGACTGGAGAGCGGGATCGGCGGCGATGAGCGTGATAGGCATGACGGCGACACTCTGCCCGACGAGCGCTTCGGTCGGCACCGGTGGCGCCAGCTCCCCCGGCGGGGCCGGAGCGACGGGCGCGGGCTGCTGCGCGCCGGCCGCGCAACTGAACGACAGCAGCGCGAGTATCACGGCGAGAATCGGTTTCACGGCGGGAAAGTAAACAGATAAGCCCGCTACTGTCATCCCGAGCGAAGCGAGGGAACTTGCTCGTCTGTTCGAGGAATCCAGTCCAGTGCCAGGTCTTGCCAGCCTGGATTGGTGGTCTCGATCAGTCGCACCTTCTTCTCCCGGCGCCAGCTCTTGATCCCCCGCTCCATCTCCACCATCGCCCGCGGGTTTGGCGTGACGTCATACCAGACCAGCCGGTTGACATGGTATTGCTTAGTGAACCCAGGAAGGAGGCCGTGCCTATGCTGATAGACACGCCGGGCCAGATCGCAGGTGCTCCCGACATACAGGACACCCGACTTGCTGGCAAGGATGTACACGAAATAAGCGAGGGCCCGTGCCATGGCTGGCAAGATCCCTCGCTTCGCTCGGGATGACAGTGGCCTTGTCCTGCAAGCCGTCGCGAAACCCCTACTCCAGCGACAGCCCCCCATCCACCACGATCGTCTGTCCCGTGATGTGCCGCGCGGATTCGGAGCAGAGGAAGGAGATCACGTGCGCCACGTCCTCGGGATCGGCGACCCGGCCGAGGACCGAGCTCTTCTGCGCCCGCTCGACGACCTCGGAAGGGAGCATGGCCATCCGCTCGGTGCGGATGAACCCCGGCGCGACGGCGTTGACGTTGACGTTGGCCGGGCCCAGCTCCACGGCTGCCGCGCGGGTGAGCCCGAGCAGTGCCGCCTTGCTCGCGGCGTAGTTCGCGACGCCGAAGCCGGGCCGCTTGGCCTGATGCGCGCTGATGTTCACGATCTTGCCGTAGTGCTGCTGCCGAAAGATCGGCGCGACCGAGCGGATGCAGTTGAAGGCACCCGTAACGTTGGTGTCGAGCACCTCGCGCCAGGCCTCCTCGCTGAGCCGCCAGAGCGCCCCGTCGTTGGCGATCCCGGCGTTGTTCACCAGGAAGTGGACGCCGCCCAGCCTCTGCCGGGTCTCGGTCACGAAGCGCTCGACGTCATCGCGATCCCGGACGTCGCAGCGGGAGGCATGGACCCCGATGCCCATCGCGGCCAGCGCGGTCTCGGTGAGCAGCGCCTGCTCCGCCACGTCGCGCCCGGGCAGGTTGACGAAGCAGAAGGCCACGTTGCAGCCGAGCTTCCCGAACTCCATCGCCACCGCTCGCCCCAGCCCCGTGGCCCCGCCGGTTACGATGGCGACCTTCCCCTTCCATCCCCTCCGAATCGGCTGCGGCTCGGGCTCCTCGAGCGTGCCCGCACCTGCGTCGAGGGCCTCGTACTCCCACGACGGCCGGTGGCCGAAACCAAAGGATGGCAAGGGCATGGACCCCGAAGGTACGGCGCGCTCGGGGGGACGGCAAGATAGCCGGGTCGCCCTTCGTTCCGCCCTTTTCCCCTCTTAAGTTGGTCTCATGCTCGCAAAGCTAGGCTGGCTTCTGGTCGCCCTCGTCGGCGCGGCGGGCTGGGGCATGCTCGCCCTCCGACGGGGCGAGGCGGTCAGCGCCGCCTGGCTGGTGCTGGCCGCGGTCGGGACCTACCTCGTCGCCTTCCGCTTCTACAGCCGCTTTCTCGCCGATCGCGTCTTCGGTCTCGACGACCGCCGCGCCACCCCCGCCGAGCGCCTGGCCAATGGGCGCGACTACGTGCCCACCGGCCGATGGGTCCTGTTCGGCCACCACTTCGCCGCGATCGCCGGCGCCGGGCCGCTCGTCGGGCCCGTCCTCGCCGCCCAGTTCGGCTACCTCCCGGGCACCATCTGGATCGTCTTCGGCGTTGTGTTCGGCGGCGCGGTGCAGGACTTTATCATCCTCTTCGGCTCCATGCGTCGCGACGGCAAATCGCTGGGCCAGATGGCGAAGGAGGAGACCGGACCGTTCACCGGCATGATGGCGATGGTCGCGATCCTCGCGATCATGGTGATCCTGCTGGCGGTGCTCGCGCTGGTGGTCGTGAACGCGCTGCGGGACAGCCCGTGGGGCGTCTTCACCATCCTCTGCACCATTCCCATCGCGATCCTGATGGGCTTCTGGATGAAGGTGTGGCGCCCCGGGAAGACGCTGGAGGCGTCGGCGTTCGGCGTCGCGCTCCTCCTGCTCGCGCTGGTGGGCGGCCGTCACGTGGCGGAGTCGCCCACGCTGGCCCCGCTCTTCACCCACTCGGCGCTCACCATCGCCTACGGCATGATCGCCTACGGCTTCATCGCCAGCGTGCTGCCGGTGTGGATGCTGCTCTGCCCGCGGGACTATCTCTCCACCTTCATGAAGATCGGCACCATCCTCCTGCTCGCGCTGGGGATCCTGGTGGTACTGCCGCCGCTCAGCATGCCGGCGACGACGCGCTTCATCGACGGCACCGGGCCGGTCTTCGCGGGCAAGCTCTTTCCCTTCGCCTTCATCACCATCGCCTGCGGCGCGATCAGCGGGTTCCACGCCCTGGTGGCCTCGGGCACCACGCCCAAGATGCTCACCCGCGAGAGCGATGCCCGCCTCATCGGCTACGGCGGCATGCTCATGGAATCATTCGTCGCGGTGATGGCGATGTGCGCCGCGGCCGTGCTCGACCCGGGCGTGTACTTCGCGATCAACGTGCCGCTCGCGACGCTGGGGGGGAGCCTCGAAACGGCGGCGGAGACCATCCGGAACTGGGGCTTCGCGGTGACGCCGGAGCAGATGACCGCCCTCGCCGCGTCGGTGGGCGAGAGTACCCTGCTCTCCCGCACGGGCGGCGCGCCGTCGCTGGCGGTCGGCATGGCCCACATCTTCAGCGGCGCGTTCGGCCAGGGCCTGATGGCGCTCTGGTATCACTTCGCCATCATGTTCGAGGCGCTCTTCATCCTCACCACGGTGGACACCGGGACTCGGGTCGGCCGCTTCATGCTCCAGGAGCTGGC
>DATLHD010000136.1:0-25442 GCA_035540075.1 Gemmatimonadales bacterium | reverse complement strand
ACACACCCCCCGGAATCACCAACTCGGCGGGCACGCTTGCGCTCCACCTCGCGGGCAACGTCCGCCACTACTTCGGGGCACAGCTCGGGCGCACCGGCTACGTGCGAGACCGGCCCACCGAGTTCGCCTCACGCGACGTTCCCCGGACGACCATCCTTGCCCAGATCGAGGAGGCGCGGGCGGCGGTGCGCGCCGCCGCGGCACGGACGACTCCCGACCGTCTGCAGGAAGACTTCCCGGAGGTCGTCGGCGGTGTGCGCGTGGTGACCGGTGAGTATCTGATCCATCTGGTATCGCACTTCGCCTTCCACCTCGGCCAGCTGGACTACCACCGGCGGGTCGTGACCGGGCAGACGCGAGGCATGGACGCGGTACGCGCGGCCGAGCTGAGCACCGCGCGGCCGGTGGCGGATTGACCGGCGTGGCAGTGACCCCGAAAGCGCGCCGCTTCTGGCCGCTGTTCTGCCTCGTGCTGCTCACCGACTGCGCCACCAAGCACGCCGCGGAGACGCACCTCCTGCCGGCACACGTCCCCCACGAGTTCCTGGGCGAGCTGGTGCGGCTCACGCTCGCCTACAACCCCGGCGCCGCCATGAGCCTCTCGCTCGGCGAGCACTCCCGGGTGGGCTTCTCGCTCCTGGCGCTCACGCCCTCCTCATCCTGGGGCAGCTCTACCGCCGGACCTCGCCCGGGGATGGGCTGGCCGCCGCCGGCCTGGCGCTCATCGCCAGCGGCGCGCTGGGAAACCTCCTCGACCGCCTGCGCTCGCCGCGCGGGGTGGTGGATTTCATCGATGTGGGGATCGGCGACATGCGGTTCTGGACCTTCAACGTCGCCGACGTGGGGATCACCTGCGGGGCCATCCTCCTGGTGCTGGCGCTCCAGCGGGCGCAGGAAGGGGAGACCGCGGCTCCGATCGACTCAGCAGGCGGTCGCCGGCCCTGACGCCAGCACCTCGAAGTCGCTGCCCCGGACTCTGAGCGCCCGCAGCTGATCGAGCGCGTCCTCCCACCCGGGGTCCGACGTACCGGTCACATACCAGGCGCTGCCCTGATCGGCCAGAATCAACCCGTAGCGCTTCATCGCCGTCAGGACCACCCGGGCATCGCCGCGGTAGCCCTCCAGCGGGAAGTCGGACTTCAGCCGCACGCGGGTGCCGTAGGGTGGCAGGGCGTCGTCCGCGTATTGCCCGCAATGGCTCGCAGGCGCGATGTAGGCGCGACGCACTCGCGGAATGGTGAAGCGGAGCGCGTGGTGCAGGCGGTCATCGGCCACCTCATCGTATTTGAGGAGGCCGGGAAGGATCGGCAGCCCGGCGGCATCGGCCGAGGTCCAGCCGGCAGGCCGGGTGTGATTCGTGGTCAGGTCCCACACCGCCGACGAGCTCACCCTGAACCCGTCACCCGTGCGCTCGGTGTTGTACAGCTCGAACAGCCGACAGTCTCCTTGCCGGACCACGAGAACGTGGCGATCGCCCGTCGCAGGGTCGGGTTCCGCGCTGCTGCCGCCTTCGATGTGCACGTTCAGCGGGATCGGCATCGGCCCCGGGTCGCTCTCGTCCGAGTAGTCCGCTCCCCCGGTGCCGAACGTGATCGGCACCAGCGGCTGCTCGGCGGGCACAACGGTGTAGGGGATGCCGTAGTACTCCTCCGCGGTGCCGAGATCGAGATGCAGCGAACTCTCGGGCATCATCTCCGCGAGCAGGGCGGGGGAGCTGGGGTGGACTGGGTCGCCGCTTACGTCGCGGGTCCACGCGTTGTCCGCTGGGAAGATCTGACAGCCGCCGATGGCGGGCAGTGGACCCGGTGGTGCCGGGGCCGGAGGATTCCCGCCCGGTGTCGGGTCGTCCGGGCCGGCCGAATCGCCGCCACCGCCGCAGGCTGCAAGGACCAGAGCGAGTACGGCCGGCACGTGTCGCATGCAAGTCTCGGTGGAAGCGGGAGGTTCACGCGGGGTGCAGGGCCTCGCGCTGGTGACACGACGTGAGGGGCAAGATCCATGCGCCTGCGTCCAACTCGCTGCACCGCGCTGCACATCGGGTGGCGCCCCTGAGGAAGTGATCGAGGTGGTTGGCCGATGCCCTTCGGGTGCGCTCCTCTGCCGCTCCGGCGGCACGGCCAACCTCCCGTTCTGCGACGGCACGCACGAGAGAATCGGCTTCCGTCGGGTGAATCCGGGGCGACTCCACCGGCGTAGGGGCCGGACCGATCTCGCACCCGTGTCCCCTCCATGGAGGCGCATGATGACCCGGCCGAGCAGGACCTGGGCGCTGGCACTGCTGCCGCTGCTGTTCGCCGGTGCGGCCGCCGCGCAGGGCCCCAATGCCACCGAGCAGGAGATCCAGAAGCTCCTCGACGAGTCCGCCTCGTCCTGGAATCGTGGCGACCTCGACGGCCACCTGGCCGACAACGCGGATTCGATATCCTTCATGACCGGCAAGGGCCCGATCGTGGGCAAGCAGCGCACGGCCGACGCGCTGCGGCGCAGCTTCTTCCGTGACGGCAAGCCGATCCAGCAGCTCCGGTTCGAGCAGGTGACCATCCGGCGGTTGGGCGAGGGGTACGCGCTGGTGGTAGGCCGTTTCGTGCTGGAGGGCGGCGGGCAGCCCGAACACAGCGGCTGGTTCTCCACCATCTGGGAGCGGCAGGCCCAGGGGTGGCGCGTGATCCACGATCACTCCAGCTGAGCCACCCTTGCCCCGGAGGCCCGGCCCGAGTTTCATGTATACCGGCTTCCTGTTTCACCTCGGAGAATCGATGCGCAATCTGTTCCTCCTTCTCGCCCTCCTCGGACTCATCGGCATGGGGCTCGGCGTGCTGGACGTGATCCGCGGCGCCGGCGGACCCCACGGCGTGCCATTCAGCTTCGAGAACTATGGCGGTCCCGGCTCGATGCTCGCCGGGCTGATCCTGCTGGCGGGATCGCTGTACCTGCGGTCGATCTGGCGGGAGCGCCGCTAGCGAAGGTCTTGCGGGAGGGGGGTACGGACGTGCCGCTTCTCGAGCGCCTGGTCGAAACGCTCCGCCAGCTCCGGAGCCACCACCGCCGTCGGCTGGCTTTCCTGAACCCGCCGATCGAGCGGCGGCGGCCGCGCATCCAGATGGAGGACTATGCGGCGCGCCACTCCATCGACCACACCCTCGATCGCAAGGCCGAGCTGCGGCGGCTGGCCCCCAGCAATCCCGAGGCGGCCGCCCGCTACCACCAGTTGCTCACCTATGAGCTGCATGGTCTGCGCGAGCTCGTCGCCACCCTTCAGACCACCGCCGGCGGCCGCGACCTCCACGAGTGCCTGGCCGAGAGCCGTACCGAGATCGAGCGGCTGGAGATCGAGGTGGCGTGGTGCGCCTGCCTTCCCACCATGGAGTCCGCGACCGACGCCTAGTGAGACGCGAGCTCCTGCGGCTGGTGCTCGCCGTCGTCGTCGTGGACGCGCTGTTCATCGCCGGGTACTGCCTCTTTCGACTCGCCACCGCCTCTGATCCGATGAAGGTTGGGTACACGGCGGCGTGGACGGCGGTCACGCTGGTGATCGTGCTCCGCGCCCTCGTCCGTATCCGGGCGATGCGATCGCGTGACGCAGGTCACGGGAGTGTTCCGAGGGGGTAGTGGCGCCGTAAGGATGGCAGTACGTTGCGGTCCATGGAACCTGGACGTGCGGCCGAACGCGATCCGGACCGTACGCTACCCCACCTGGTTGTCGGCAATATCGCACCGGCCGTGGCTGACGGACGGCATGCGGTGAAGCGGCTGGTGGGCGACGGGCTGCGCATCGGTGCCGACATCTTCACCGACGGACAGGATCTCCTCGCCGCGCGGGTTCTCTACCTCACGCCGGGCGAGCGCCGCACGCTGTCCGTGCCGATGACCTATTCCTTCGAAGACGACCACTGGTACGCGACGCTGACCCTGGATCGGGTCGGCGAGTGGCGGTTCTCGGTCGAAGGATGGGTGGACCGGTTTGCCACTTGGCGCAGCGTGCTGGAGAAGAAGGTGGGCGCGGGGCAGGATGTCGCCTCGGAGCTGCTCGAAGGGGCCGACCAGGTGCGCGAGGCCGAGCCCCACGCGCGAGGCGACGACCACCATCGCCTGGCGGACTTCGCCTCGTTGCTGGCGGACGCCACGGCCGATCGCGGGGCGCGCGTCGGCGCGGCGCTCTCGCCGGAGCTGCAGGAGTTGATGGCCACCTACGGCCAGCCTTTCGGCCTGACCCGCTCCGAGCGCGAATACCGGGTCCGCGCGGACCGGCGCGAGGCCGGGTTCGCCGCCTGGTACGAGTTCTTCCCCCGGTCCACCACCAGCGATCCCGCACAGCACGGCACCTTCCGTGACGCCGAGCGCGCGCTGCCCCGCATCGCGGGGCTCGGCTTCGACGTGGTCTACCTCCCCCCGATCCATCCGATCGGCCGCACCCACCGCAAGGGACCCAACAACGCGCTCGTCGCCGAGCCGGACGATCCCGGCAGCCCCTGGGCCATCGGCAACGAGCACGGGGGTCATAGCGCGGTCAATCCCGAGCTGGGGACGCTGGACGACTTCCGCCGCTTCGTGCAGACCGCGCGCTCCCTCGGCATGGAGGTGGCGCTCGACTACGCGCTCCAGTGCTCGCCGGATCATCCCTGGGTGCGGGAGCACCCGGAGTGGTTCTTCATCCGCCCCGACGGCACCATCAAGTACGCCGAGAATCCGCCCAAGAAGTACGAGGACATTTATCCAATCAACTTCTGGTGCGACCAGCGCGAGGCGCTGTGGGACGCCTGCCGCGACACCTTCCTGTTCTGGATCCAGCAGGGCGTGCGGACCTTTCGGGTGGACAACCCGCACACCAAGCCGTACGCGTTCTGGGAGTGGGTCATCGACGAGGTCCTGCGGCAGCATCCCGACGTTGTGTTCCTCGCCGAGGCGTTCACCCGTCCCAAGCGGATGCAGACCCTGGCGCGGCTCGGCTTCACCCAGTCGTACACCTACTTCACCTGGCGCAACACGGCGGCCGAGCTGCGGGAGTACCTGACCGAGCTGACCCAACCGGCGATGGCGGACTTCTTCCGCCCCAACTTCTTCGCGAACACCCCGGACATCCTGCACGAGTTTCTCCAGCGCGGCGGGCCGCCGGCCTTCCGCATCCGGCTGCTGCTCGCCGGGACGCTCTCCCCGCTCTACGGGATCTACAGCGGCTTCGAGCTGAGCGAGAACGTGCCGGTGCGGGAGGGCAGCGAGGAATACCTCGACTCGGAGAAGTATCAGGTGCGGGTGCGCGACTGGAGCGCGCCGGGCAACCTTGACGCCGACCTCACGCGGCTCAACCAGATCCGCCGCGCCGAGCCGGCGCTCCAGACGCTCACCAACCTCAGCTTCCACCCGGCCGACCATCCCAACGTGCTCCTCTATTTGAAAGGCGCCTGGGGCCGCGACCTTCTGTGCGCCGTGTCGGTCAACCCGCAGGAGCCGGTGACCGCGGCGCTCGAGCTCCCGCTGGAGCAGATGGGACTTCCCACCGACGCCGGCTTCGAGGTGGAGGATCTGCTGACCGGCGAGCGTTCCCGCTGGCGGGGGGCACGACAGGAAGTGCGGTTCGATCCGGCGCGACGGGTTGGTTACATCTGGCGGGTGATTCGAGACGGTGGAGGTGCGGGGTGACCGACGAGGCGGGCTGGTACCGCGATGCCATCATCTATCAGCTGCACATCCGGGCCTTCCGCGACAGTGACGCGGACGGCATCGGCGACTTCGCCGGTCTGACGGAGAAGCTCGACTACCTCCGCGATCTGGGGGTTACGGCCGTGTGGCTCCTGCCGTTCTATCCCAGTCCGCTCAAGGACGACGGCTACGACATCGCCGATTACAACGACGTGAACCCGTCGTACGGCACCCTCCAGGACTTCAAGATCTTCCTGCGCGAGGCTCACCGGCGCGGTCTCAAGGTCATCACCGAGCTGGTCATCAACCACACCTCGGACCAGCACCCCTGGTTCCAGCGCGCCCGCCGTGCGCGGCCCGGCTCCCGGGCCCGAGAGTTCTACGTCTGGAGCTCGACCCCGGACCGCTACGCCGACGCGCGGATCATCTTCAAGGACTTCGAGCGCTCGAACTGGACCTGGGACGCGGAGGCCGGCGCCTACTACTGGCACCGCTTCTACTCGCATCAGCCCGATCTCAACTTCGACAACCCCACGGTCCAGAAGGCCACCTTCGCCGCTCTGGACTTCTGGCTCAAGATGGGGGTGGACGGCCTCCGCCTCGACGCGGTGCCCTACCTCTACGAGCGTGAGGGCACCAGCTGCGAGAACCTGCCCGAGACCCACGAATTCCTTCGGGAGCTACGCCGCCGGCTGGACGCCAAGTACGAGGACCGCATGCTCCTGGCGGAGGCCAACCAGTGGCCGGAGGACGCCGTCGCATACTTCGGCACTGGCGACGAGTGCCACATGGCGTTCCACTTTCCGGTGATGCCGCGGCTCTTCATGGCGGTCCAGCAGGAAGACCGCTTCCCGGTGATTGATATCCTCCAGCAGACGCCGCCGATCCCGGAGACGGCGCAGTGGGCCGTGTTCCTGCGGAACCACGACGAGCTCACCCTGGAGATGGTCACCGACGAGGATCGGGACTACATGTACCGGGTGTACGCCAGCGATCCGCAGGCCCGGATCAACCTAGGCATCCGTCGGCGCCTCGCGCCGCTCATGGGGAACGACCGCCGGCGCATCGAGCTGATGAACGCGCTCCTGTTCTCCCTGCCCGGCACCCCCGTGGTGTACTACGGCGACGAGATCGGGATGGGCGACAACATCTATCTCGGCGACCGGAACGGCGTCCGCACGCCGATGCAGTGGAGCCCCGACCGGAATGCCGGCTTCTCCCAGGCCAATCCCCAGAAGCTGTACTCGCCCGTCATCATCGATCCCGAGTACCACTACGAGGCGTTTAACGTCGACGCCCAGCAGAACAACCCCCACTCGCTGCTCTGGTGGATGAAGCACATCATCGGCCTCAGGCGGCAGTACCGGGCCTTCGGCCGGGGCACGCTCCGTTTCCTCTTTCCGGACAACCCCCGCGTGCTCGCGTTCATCCGCGAGTACGAGGAGGAGCGCATCCTGATCCTGGCGAACCTGTCCCGCTATGCGCAGGCGGTGCAGCTCGACCTCGGCGACATGCAAGGGGTGACGCCGGTGGAGATGTTCGGACGGACGCCGTTTCCGACCGTCGGGCCCGGGCCGTACACCGTCACGCTCAATCCGTACGCCTTCTACTGGTTCCTGCTCCCGGTCTCGACTGCGGCCTCGCGGCGCGAGACACGGGAGCTCCGGATGCTGGCGGTCGCCTTCTCCGGCAACCTGGAAGAGCTGGTGCTCGGTGACGAGCGGGAGCTGCTGGAGGGCGTGCTGCCGAGCTACCTCCGGGAGAGCCGCTGGTTCCGCGGCAAGGCCCGCCAGATGAGCTCGGTCGAGGTCGCGCAGGCGATTGCGGTCAGTGTGGACGATCGCGAGGTGCTGGTGGCCGTCGTGGAGGTGCGCTACCTCGACGCCGACGCCGAGCACTACATCATCCCGCTCGCCTACGCGGAGGGCGACCGGGCCCGCGACATCAGCACGGTCTCGCCCGGCTCGGTCCTCCTTTCCCGCGTCGGCGGTGGCATCGTGTACGATGCGATGGCCGACGAGGCATTCGCCAACGCGATGGTGGACGGCATTGGCCGCCGGCGGCGCTGGCGCGGCCAGAAGGCCGAGCTGGTGGGGAGCCGCACCCGCGCCTTTCCCGAGCTCCGGGGCGGGGACGAAACGCTGCGGGCCGCCCTGCTGCGCGGAGAACAGTCCAACACTTCCGTCAACCTCGGCGATCGGCTGCTCTTCAAGCTCTTCCGAAAGGCGGAGCCGGGCCTGAACCCGGATCTGGAGCTGGGCCGCTTCCTCACCGAGCGGACCGACTTCCGCCGCGTCCCGATGCTCGCCGGCGGCCTCGAGCTCCGCAAGCGGAACCAGGAGCCCATCACCCTGGGCGTGCTGCATCAGTTCGTGCCCAGCGAGGGCGACGCCTGGACGTTCACGCTCAACGCGCTGAACCGCTATCTGGAGCGCGCCGTGGTGTCGCCGACGCCGCCGAGCGAGGCGGAGCTGATCCCGGTGACGCTCCCCGAGCTCGCCCGGCTCGACCCGCCCGCCATTCTGGAGGAGATGGCGGGCGGGTACCTCCCCCAGGCCCGGCTGCTGGGCCGCCGCACCGCGGAGTTCCATCTGGCGCTCGCGTCGCACTCCGAGGATCCGGTCTTTGCGCCCGAGGTCTTCACCGGTCACTACCGCCGCTCGATCTACCAGTCGCTCCGGGTCAACGCCCGGACCACGTTCGACCTCCTGCGCCGCCGGCTGAATACCCTGCCCGAGGCGGCGCGCGAGGACGCGCGCGCCGTGATGGCGCTGGAAGAGCCGCTGCTCCGGCAGTCGCGCGCGGTGATGGAGCGCAAGTTCCCGATGGCGCGGTTCAGGATCCACGGTGATTACCACCTGGGGCAGGTGCTCTACACCGGCAAGGACTTCGTCATCGTGGACCTGGAGGGAGAGCCCAGCCGGAGCATCAGCGAGCGAAGGTTCAAGCGCTCGCCGCTGCGCGACGTCGCCGGGATGATCCGCTCCTTCGAGTATGCTGCCGCCTATGCGGTGCGGCAGGGACCGGTGCGGACCGAAGACATCCCCGCGCTGCTGCCCTGGGCCAGCCTCTGGCAACGTTGGGCATCGGCCAGCTTCCTGCGCGGCTATTTCGAGTCCTCCGGCGACGCGGCCTATCTGCCGAAGGGTGTGGAGGCGGTCTCCGCCATGCTGGAGTTCTATCTGCTCGACAAGGCGATCTACGAGCTGCGCTACGAGCTTAACAACCGGCCGGACTGGGTGCCCATCCCGCTCGAAGGCGTGCGTCGCCTGCTCGAGACCGAGTTTCTGCGACCCGCAGGAGCCGGAGCGCGATGAGTCGCGGCACCGCGCGGCCGCCTTTCGCGGTGGACGCCGTGGAGCTGCAGGCGCTGGCCGCGGGACGGCACGCCGAACCGCACCGGATCCTGGGCGCCCACCCCGCGCGCGGAGGCGTAGTGGTGCGTGGCTGTCATCCCGACGCTACGGCCGCTGAATGCGTGCTGCCCGACGGCACCGTCGTCGCGATGGAGCCTCTGAAGGTGGCCGGCTACTTCGGCGCGTTCGTCCGGGGCGCCTCCGCCCCGCTGCGCTACCGGCTGCGGTTCCACTTCGCCGGTGGTGGCGTGTGGGAGCAGGAGGACCCCTACCGGTTTCTCCCGTCGCTCGGCGACATGGACATCTACCTGATCTCGGAGGGCACCCACCGCGCTCTCTGGCAGGTGCTCGGCGCGCATCCGCGGCAGCTGGACGGCGTCGACGGTGTAGGATTCGCGGTCTGGGCCCCCAACGCGCAGGGCGTGAGCCTGGTGGGCGATTTCTGCCGCTGGGACGAGCGTCGGCTCCCGATGCGGCGACTCGGCGCGTCCGGGGTGTACGAGCTGTTCGTCCCCGGGGTGTGGGCCGGCGCAGTCTACAAGTACCGGATCATCGGCCCGCGCGGCGAGATCAGGCTCAAGGCCGATCCCTTCGCGCAGGCCATGGAGCTCCCGCCGAGCACGGCGTCGCGGGTCGCCGCATCTTCCTACCAGTGGGGTGACGGCGAGTGGATGGCGCAGCGCGCGACGCGTGACCTCAACCGCTCCCCCGTTGCGATCTACGAGGTCCATCTCGGCTCCTGGGCTCGAGTGCTGGAGGAAGGCAACCGGCCGCTCACCTACCGGGAGATCGCGCCGAAGCTCATCGACCACGTGCGCCGACTGGGCTTCACCCACGTCGAGTTCATGCCGCTGGCGGAGCATCCGTTCACGGGCTCGTGGGGCTACCAGGTGAGCGCGTACTTCGCGCCGACCGCACGATACGGCACACCGGACGACCTCCGCTATCTCATCGACACCTGCCACTGCGCCGGCATCGGTGTGATCATGGACTGGGTGCCGGCGCATTTTCCCAAGGACGATTTCGCCCTCCGGCTGTTCGACGGCACCGCGCTCTATGAGCACGAGGACCCTCGCCGGGGCGAGCACCCCGAGTGGGGGACGCTGATCTTCAACTACGGCCGCCGCGAGGTGCGCAATTTCCTCGTCGCCAACGCGCTCTACTGGATGCGCGAGTTCCATGTGGACGGGCTCCGGGTGGATGCCGTCGCCTCGATGCTGTACCTCGACTACAGCCGGTCGGCGGGGCAGTGGGTACCTAACCAGTACGGCGGGCGCGAGGACCTCGAGGCGGTGGAGTTTCTCCGCCAGCTCAACGCGACGGTCGCCGAGGAGCAGCCGGGCTGCATCATGGTCGCGGAGGAGTCCACCTCCTGGCCTCGGGTCACCGGACCGGTAAGCGAGGGCGGCCTAGGCTTCACCTTCAAGTGGAACATGGGGTGGATGCACGACACCCTGGACTACTTCAGCAAGGACCCGGTGCACCGACTGTACCACCACGAGCGCCTCACCTTCAGCATGATGTACGAGTACAGCGAGCACTTCATCATGCCGCTCTCGCACGACGAGGTGGTACACGGGAAGGGCACCTTGCTCGGCAAGATGCCGGGCGACGAGTGGCAGAAGTTCGCCAACCTCCGCACGCTCTTCGCCTACCAGTACACCCGACCGGGCAAGCCGCTGCTGTTCATGGGCAGCGAGCTGGGGTCCTACCGGGAGTGGAACCACGACACCAGTCTCGACTGGCACCTGGAGAGTCGCCCGCTGAACGGCGGGCTCATGCGCTTCCTCGGCGACCTCGGCGCGGTGTACCGCGAGCGCTCCGAGTTGTGGCGGGGCGACCCGGACCTGGAGGGGTTCCGCTGGCTCGACGCCGACGACCGCGATCAGTCCGTCTATGCCTACCTGCGCCGAGACGGCGACAAGGTGATGCTGGTGCTGCTCAACCTCACACCAGTGCCGCGCCCGGGCTATCGAGCAGGCGCGCCGGTGTCCGGCCGGTACGCCATCGTGCTTTCGAGCGACGACACGAAGTACGGCGGCACCGGGTTCGGCCTGGACGGCGAGCTCGAGACCGAGCCCGTCGAGTGGCAGCACCAGCCCGTCTCCCTTCGCGTCTCCCTGCCGCCGCTCGGCGCCGTGCTGCTCGCGCACCAACCGCGGTGACGTTGGACCGCGGTGCCGTCCCTCTGGCCGACGGCAGCACGAGGTTCAGTGTCTGGGCACCGAAGGCGGACACGGTCGAGGTTGCGATCGCGCGTGGCGGGACGGTGCGCTCCTTCCTGCTGACCCGCGGGTCCGACGGCGTGCACAGCGGCATTCTGCAGGACGTTCCCGCGGGCAGCGATTACAGCTATCGTCTCGACGGCGGGCCCGACCGACCGGATCCGGTGAGCCGCTGGCGTCCGCTCGGAGTCCACGGCCCCACGCGGGTGGTCGACCCCGGCGCCTTCCGCTGGACCGACGCCGGCTGGCGGGGGCTCGAGACCGCAGACCTCGTCATCTACGAGCTTCACGTCGGAACGTTCACCCGTGGCGGGACCTTCGACGGCGTGCTCGAGCGGCTCCCGGCGCTTCGCGAGCTGGGCGTGACCGCGATCGAGATCATGCCGGTCTCTGAATTCCCAGGCAGCCGCAACTGGGGTTACGACGGCGTCTCTCCCTATGCGGTGCAGAGCACCTATGGAGGGCCGGATGGCCTCAAGCGCGTGGTGGACGCGGCCCATCGTCTCGGCCTCGCGGTACTCCTCGACGTGGTGTACAACCATCTCGGGCCCGAGGGGAACCACCTCCGCGAGTTCGCCCCCTACTTCTCGGACCGATATCGCACCGCCTGGGGCGAGGGCCTCAACCTGGACGGCCCGGACAGCGACGAGGTCCGCCGCTATGTGGTGGACAACGCGGTGTACTGGGTGACGGAGTATCACCTCGACGGGCTTCGCCTCGACGCGGTGGACCGGATCGTGGACCTGAGCCCGGTGCACATCGCCGAAGAGCTCGGCGCTGCCGTGCACGCCCAAGGTGAGGCGCTCGGCAGCCGGAAGCTCGTCATCGCGGAGATCGACGCCAACGATCCCAAGTGGGTGACCCCGCGCGAGGTGGGTGGCTACGGACTGGACGCCCATTGGTCGGACGACTTCCACCATGCCGCGCACGTCGCGCTCACCGGCGAGAGGGCGGGCTATTACGCCGACTTCACCGAGCCCGGCGCCGTCGCCAAAGTGCTCGCGCGGCGCTACGTCAACGACGGCCGCTACTCGCCCCACCGACGGCGGCGGCACGGGCGGACGGCGGCAGAAGTGCCCGCCGACCGGTTCGTGGTCGCGGTCCAGAATCACGACCAGACCGGCAACCGCGCCCGCGGCGAGCGGCTCTCGACGCTGCTCTCGGCCGAGGCGCTTCGGTTGGCCGCGGCTCTGGTGCTGCTCTCGCCCTACGTGCCGCTCCTCTTCATGGGCGAGGAGCACGGAGAGACCAATCCCTTCCTCTATTTCGTGAGCCACGGCGATCCGGCGCTGGTCGAGGCGGTGCGGAAGGGCCGGCAGGAGGAGTTCGCCACGTTCTCGTGGGCGGGAAAGATTCCCGATCCGCAGGCGCAGGAGACCTTCGAATCCTCGCGGCCGGAGTGGGAGCGCGCGACCTCCGGCGATGGGGCCCGGATGCTGGCCCTGTACCGCGAGCTGCTGCGCCTCAGGCGGACCGAGCCCGCCCTGCGCCCGGGGGATGCCACCATCAAAGTCCGCAATGACGATGCCGCAGGCTGGGTGGCCGTGCGCTACGACAAGGAGAAATCGGTGCTGGAAGCGGTGTTCAACCTTTCCTCGGAGCCCAGGGCTGTGCCGCTAGCCGGATCCGAGTCCTGGAGGCTCGCACTCTCCACCGATGCGCCGGAGTACGGCGGGCACGGCGGAACAGGTCTCCACGGAGGTGAGCTCAGGCTGCCCAGCCACACCGCCGTCCTGCTCCGAAAGGCCGCGGCATGAGGGTCTGGCCCGGATCACCCTCGCCGCTCGGCGCCACCTGGGACGGCGAGGGCACCAACTTCGCCGTCTTCTCGGAGCACGCCACGGCGGTGGACCTGTGCCTCTTCAACCATCGGGAGGACGCGCAGGAATCCGCGCGCATCCGGCTCCGGGAGCGCACCGACCAGATCTGGCACGCGTACCTGCCGGACGTGCGGCCCTGGCAGCTCTACGGGTTCCGCGCACACGGGCCGTACGCGCCGGAAGAAGGCCACCGCTTCAACCCGGCCAAGCTCCTGCTCGACCCCTACGCCAAGGCGATCAGCGGCACGATCCGCTGGAGTGACGCGCTCTCCGGCTACTCGATGGATCACCCGATCGAGGAGCGCGACCTGGTGCCCGACGGCACCGACAGCGCGGGAGGGTTGCCCAAGTCCGTGGTGATCGAGTCCGCCTTCAGCTGGGGTGACGACAAGCACCCGCGCACGCCCTGGAACCGTACCGTCATCTACGAGGCGCACGTGAAGGGGATGACGATGCTGCACCCCGACGTGCCGAAGGAGCTCCGCGGCACCTACCTCGGCCTCGCCACCGACCCGATCATCGACCATCTACTCTCGCTGGGCGTCACGGCCATCGAGCTGCTTCCGGTGCAGCATTTCGTCACCGAGCGTCGGCTCGCGGAGATGGGACTGGTCAACTACTGGGGGTACGCCACCATCGGGTACTTCGCGCCCGACGTCCGCTACGCGACGGGTGCGCTCGGCCAGCAGGTCGCCGAGTTCAAGTCCATGGTCAAGCGGTTCCACCGCGCCGGGATCGAGGTGATCCTCGACGTGGTCTACAACCACACCGCCGAAGGCAACCATCTCGGCCCGACGCTCAGCTTCCGGGGAATCGACAACTCGGCCTATTATCGCCTGGAGCAGAACCGGCGGTTCTACACCGACTGGACCGGCACCGGGAACACGGTGGACATCCGGCACTCGAGAACCATGCAGCTGGTAATGGACAGCCTGCGCTACTGGGTCGCGGACATGCACGTGGATGGCTTCCGCTTCGACCTCGCGCCGGTCCTTGCCCGGGGCGAGGTGGACGTGAGCCCGTTCGCCGAGTTCTTCGACGTCGTACGCCAGGATCCGGTGGTCTCCAGGGTGAAGCTGATCGCGGAGCCGTGGGACCTCGGCCCCGGTGGGTACCAGGTAGGGCGCTTCCCGATCGGGTGGGGCGAGTGGAACGGGAAGTACCGTGACACCACCCGGAAGTATTGGCGCGACGACCCGGGGCAGGTGGGCGAGTTCGCCTCCCGGCTCGCCGGGAGCAGCGACCTGTTCGAGCACAGTCAGCGGAGCCCGCAGGCCAGCATCAACTTCGTCACCTGCCACGACGGCTTCACGCTCCACGATCTGGTGAGCTACGAGAGCAAGCACAACGAGGCCAACGGTGAAGGGAACCGGGACGGCTCCGACGACAACCAGAGCCGCAACTGGGGGGTCGAAGGTCCGACCGAAGCGGTGCACGTGATCCGGATGCGGGAGCGGATCAAGCGGAACTTCATCGCGACGCTCGCCTTCTCCCAGGGGGTGCCGATGATCTCCCACGGCGATGAGCTCGGGCGCACCCAGCAGGGCAACAACAACGGCTACTGCCAGGACGGCCCGCTCACCTGGGTGGACTGGCGGCTGACGCCGCTCCAGCGACAGCTGCTCGACTTCACCCGGACGGTGTTCTCCATTCGGGCCGCGAACCCGGTCCTCCGTCGCAGGAATTATTTCCGGCACCAGCCGGACCATCCGGGCGGTGTCAAAGACCTGACCTGGCTCCGCCCTGACGGCAAGGAGATGACGGAGACCGATTGGGACGACTCGACCAATCACGTCCTGGGCATGCTGATCCTGGGCGAGGCGACCGACGAGGTCGACGAGCGGGGCCGTCGTCTCATGGGGGAGGCGATCCTGCTGCTCACCAACGGCGGCACGCGCTCGCGGCCCTTCACGCTCCCCCAGCTGGAGACGCCGGGGGCGTGGGTCGAGGTGCTCAACACCGCGCACCCGAATCCCCGCACCGTCCGTCAGGGCAAGGTGAGCCTGGTAACCCACTCGCTCATGCTGCTACGTCACGAGCGGCCGCGCTGATCGGGTGCCCGCGATCCGTGCCACCTATCGCCTGCAGCTGCACGCCGGCTTCGCCCTCTCCGCGGCGCGCGCCCTCGTTCCTTACCTGAGCCGGCTCGGCGTCAGCCACATCCACTGCTCGCCTATCCTGCGTTCCCGCCGGGGAAGCACGCACGGGTATGACGTGGTGGACCCTTCCCTTGTTGATCCGGAGCTCGGCACCGAGGCGGACCTGGAAGCGCTGCACGCGGCGCTCGCGGCGCACGGCATGGGGATCGTGCTGGACATCGTCCCCAATCACATGGCCGCCTCCAGCGAGAACCCCGCCTGGGACGACGTCCTCACCCACGGGCCGGCCTCGAAGTTCTCGCGCTGGTTCGACATCGACTGGCGCGCGACCGAGCGCGAGCTCCGAAGCCGGGTCCTGCTCCCGGTGCTCGGCGCTCCCCTCACCGGAGCGATCCAACGGGGGGAGATCGCGCTGGAGAGCCGCGAGGGCGTACCCCGCGTTCGCTACTTCGACCACGATTTTCCCCTGGATCCTTCGACGCTGCCACCGGTGCTTGATCGCGCACTGGAGGCCTGCCGCCAGGCGCTGCCGGGCTACCATCCGGCCTGCAGCGAGCTCGGCGAGATCGTCGCCACCTTGCGTCGGCTTCCACGCCGCACCGCTCGGAGCGCGTCCGCGCTCGCCCGCCGGCGCGAGCGGAGCGAGTCGTCCCTGGCCCGGCTGCGCGAGCTCGCGGCCCAGGTGCCCGAGGTCGCGCGGGCGGTGTGCGAGGCCGCCGCCGGCTTCCGCGGCCGTGACGGCCGCCGCGACCGGCTCCGCCGATTGCTCGACGCGCAGGTCTATCGCCTGGTGCACTGGAGGCGAGCGGCGCGGGAGATCAACTACCGCCGGTTCTTCGACGTCGACGATCTCGTCGCCCTGCACATGGAGGATCCGGAGGTTTTCGCCCAGACCCACGCGCTCCCGCTCGAGTGGCATCGGCGCGGGTGGGTGGACGGATTCCGGATCGACCACCCCGACGGCCTCCTGGACCCCCTCGGCTACTTCCAGCGTCTGGCCCGGTTCGCCGTTCCGGATCAGCCCGCGCCACCCGTCTTCATAGAGAAGATCCTGGGCTACGGTGAGCGCCTGCGGCCCGAGTGGCCCGTCGCCGGCACCACCGGCTACGACTTCCTGAATCAGGCGGAGGCGTTGTTCATCGATCCCCTGGGTTGGGAGACCATCGAGAAGGACTATGGCCGCACGCTCCGCCAGCCGCTCCAGTTTCCCGCCATCGCGCGACGGGGGAAGCGGCTCGTGCTCGAGACCGGCCTCTCGGCCGGTGCGCGCCGCTTGGCGGATCGCCTCCTCAAGCTCGCGGGCCCCGCCCATCCGGCGCCCGAGGTGCCGCGACAGGATCTCCTCCGCGCGGTCGTCGAGTCCATCGTCGCGTTGCCGGTGTACCGCACCTACGTCGACGGCCGCACGCCGGTGCCAGGTCTCGAGGACCAGCGATTGCTCGAGAGCGCCCTGGTCGAAGCACGGAGCAGCGGTCGGAGCAGTGCCGCGGCGCTCGACCTGCTGGAGAGTGCGCTGCTCGCCCGGGAAGGGCCGGTGGGCTCCCCCGATCTGGAGCGCTTCCACCTGCGCTTCGTCCAGCGCTTCCAGCAGATCAGCGGGCCCGCGACCGCCAAGGGGATCGAGGATACCGCCTTCTACGCCTATGCGCCGCTTCTTCCCCGTAACGAGGTGGGCGGGGGGCCAGAGGCCCCGCTGGAGCGCGCGACGGCGGACTTCCACGCCGCGAACGTGGAGCGCGCCGAGCGCTGGCCGGCGGGAATGCTCGCCGTCAGCACGCACGACACCAAGCGCAGCGCCGACGTGCGGGCGAGACTCGACGTGCTGAGCGAGATCCCCACCGAGTGGGCGAAGCGGCTCCAGGCCTGGCGCCGGCTCAACATGCCCCACAAGACCACCGTCGCCGGGCGCCGCGTCCCCGATTCCGGCACCCTCGACCATCTCTTCCAGGCCATGGTCGGCATTTGGCCGCTGGAGCCGCTCGCCGTGGGCGATCTCGACCTGCTGCGGGAGCGGCTGTCCGGCTACATGGAGAAGGCGGTCAGGGAGGCGAAGCTCCAAACCAGCTGGACCGACCCCGATCCGGAGTTCGAAGCCGCGTTGCGCGCCGATATCGCGGCACTGCTGGATCCGGTGCGCTCGCCCCGCTTCCTCGATGAGCTCGAGGGATTCGTGCGGCGGATCGCGCGGCCGGGCTTCTGGAACGCCATCGCCCGCACGGTGCTGCAGCTCGCCTCGCCCGGCGTCCCCGACCTGTACCAGGGCGACGAGCTGTGGAGCCTGTCGCTGGTGGATCCCGACAACCGGCGCCCGGTGGATTTCGAGCGGCGCGCGCGCCTCCTGGAGGAGGTGGAGCGCGGCGTGGCAGGCGGTGACGATGCCCGCGAGCGCTTTCTCCGCGAGCTGGTCGCCAACCCGGAGGACGGCCGGCTCAAGCTGCACGTCATCCGTTCGGCTCTGGCGGCCCGGCGAGACCGCGGCGCGTCGTTCCGCTCCCGGACCTACCTGCCGCTGGAAGCCGCGGGGAGGGCGGGCTTTCGCGTGCTGGCGTTCGGCAGAGGCGACGGCGACGAGCGGCTCATCGCCGTGGTGCCCAGGCGGCTCGGCCGGCTCGAGGGAAGCCCCACCGAGCCCGCGCCGTGGGAAGACACCGTCATTCCACTGCCTGCGGGGTGGCCGCCGCGCTGGTGCTGCGCGCTGAGTGGGCGCCGGCTGCTGGCCCGCTCGGACGGACTTGCCGTCGCCGAGCTGTTTGCCGTGCTTCCGGTCGCCCTCCTCCTCTCGGAGCCGTCTCCATGAGCGCTCATCCGCTGTGGCTTTCTCCTCACCCCCCGGGCACGACGGCGGCGCTGAGCGACGCCGAGGCACGTCTGCCCGACGACGGCGACCTGGACAAGAAGGCGCTCGACCGCGAGCTGGACCAGCTGACCGAGCGACTGGATGAGCTCCAGCGCCGGCTCCACGCCGAGGGCGCGCGGGCCCTGTTGGTCGTCCTCCAGGGCAGGGATGCGTCGGGGAAGGACGGTACGATGCGGAAGGTGTTCGGTCCGCTCGACCCGCTTGGTGTCGTGGTAACGAGCTTCAAGGCGCCGACCGAGGAGGAGCTACGGCATGATTTCCTCTGGCGGATCCATCGGGCCGTGCCCGGCCGGGGCGCCTTCGGCGTGTTCAACCGCTCCCACTACGAGGACGTGCTGGTGGTGCGGGTGCGCGGCCTCGCGCCGGAGTCGGTCTGGAGGCCGCGCTACGAGCAGATCAACCTGTTCGAGCGCATCCTGGTCGAGAACGGCACGGTCGTCCTCAAGTTCCTGCTTCACATCTCGCGCGAGGAGCAGCGGGAGCGCCTGCTGGCCCGCCTGAGCGACCCCGAGAAATACTGGAAGTTTAACGCGAACGATCTGGCGGAGCGGGAGCTGTGGGACCAGTACACCGAGGCGTATGGAGAGGTCTTGGCGCGGACCAGCACCGAGGCGGCACCCTGGTACGTGGTACCGGCGGACAGCAAACACGTCCGGGACGTGCTGGTGGCCCGGACGGTCGTGGAGACGCTGGAGCGGATGGACCCGCGATGGCCGGGGCCGCCCCCCGAGCTCGAGGCGCTCCGGGCGGCGCTCCGGCGTTGAGGCTAGATCCTGCCGTCCGGACCGATGATGACGAAGGTGAGCGTGTTGCCCAGCACGAAGAACGGTCCCTTGGTCCCCAGGTTGTCCTGCAGCGCCTTCATCAGCCGCGCGTTGGTGCTGGTGATGACCACGCCGAGCTGCATGGAACCGGTGGGCCCGCCGTTCGGGGGCACGAAGTTGTCCCAGTCGAGCGTGTACTCCGGCCTGGAGAAGGTGAAGCCGCCCGGCAGGTAGGGGGTCAGGGCGGGCGGGACGTTCCCGGCGCCGGCGTCGGCCGGCCACGTGCTGTGCTCGTACCACGCGCTGTAGGCCGCCAGGCGCACGGCCTGAAGGTCCGCCGTGGCGCTGGACGACAGCGCCCGATGCTTGAGGTCGATGTACTTGAGGACCGCGAGCGTCGCGAGGATGGACATCACGATCATCACCACGAGCACCTCGATGAAGGTGAAACCGCGACGCCGGCTCATCGGGGCCTCCGCGAGATCACCTCGAAGCTGTTGCCGAGGAAGCGGGGCAGGGAGTCCTGGGAGGTGAGGGTGAGCTCGATGCCGTCGTTGGTGCCCACGAGTCGCCAGGCATCGGGGCCCAGCGCCTCGTAGGTCATCCCTTCGACTCGTGTCCCTGCCTCGGTCAGGCTGCGTGGAAGGGTCCCGGTGCGCTGGCGGCGTCGCTCGACCTGCTGCGCCACGTTGGCCATGCCGATGCGGAGGCTGGCTTCCTTGATCGCGACCGACTCCGGAACGGAGGCCGTGGGGAAGATCCACTCCGGGCGCTCGATGTAGAGATAGGAGCAGAGGACCAGCGACAGCACGGCCGCGGCGGCGATCGTCGGGCGCACGCGGCGCAGGGCCCGCCGTCGGGCCTCCGCCTCGCGCAGCTCGGCCTCGCGCGCTTCGGCCTGCTGCTTCAGGACAGTATCGAATGCCTCGAGCAGCGCCTGCTTCTGCGCCGCGGGGCTGGCTGAAGTTTCGGTCTGGTTGCTCATCCCCGTCCTGCCGTCCGCTCCGAGGTCAGTGGGAGACCGCTTCACCCGCGAGCGCCCGCCTCACCAGCTCGGGGAAGGCGCGGATGTCGATCGGCTTGGTGATGTAGCCGTCGAACCCGGCCTGCATCGCCCGCTCCCGATCACCGCTCATCGCGTGTGCGGTGAGGGCGAGTACCCTGAGCCCGGCGTGGGGCGATTGCCGGATCTCGCCCAGCAGTGCAAAGCCGTCCTTGCCCGGCAGCTGGATGTCCATGAGCACCAGCTCCGGGTTGGCCCGGTCGATCGTCTCCAGCAGCTCGTCACCGCCCACCAGGGCGGTCACCTCGTGCCCTTTGAGCGCGAGGAGAGTCCGGAACAGCTTCATGTTGTCCGGGCTGTCTTCGACCACCAGGATTCTCGCCACGATCCCGACCGCAGGCGGCAAGATCCAAGCCACCCCCGCCCTCCAGCGAACGAACCTCACATGCCTCAGGCGCTTACACATTCGGGGGTTGCTTCGGCCCGGGTTCCCGGCGAACGACCCTGCACCGGCTTTCGCAATACTCACGCGGACCGGGGTGCGTGATCGCTCCGGCGCGTTGAGAATCGGTCGGCATCCCGATACAATGCGGACCTATTCTCGGTCATCAACCGGCGGCCGCAGCCGCCTCGTTCCGGCGGGCTGATGCGCTGCGTTTCGAACTTCAAGGGTAGCTGAGCCGTGCGCCCATCCTCGCTGGCGGTCATCGGCCTGGGCGCGATCGGCGGGTCCCTCGCCTGGCAGGCCCGGCGCGCGGGCATCGGCCGGGTCGTGGGCTATTCGTCCTCGCGCGGCGACGGGGTGGCGGCCCTTCGGGCCTCTGCGGTTTCGGAGGTGGCCGACTCTCCCGTGCGGGCGGTGCGCGGCGCGGAGCTCGTGGTGCTGGCCGTGCCCCCCGGTCCCACGCTGGACCTCATCGGCCGGCTGGCTTCCAGCCTCGAGCCGGGCGCCATCCTGACCGACGTCTGCAGCGTCAAGGCGCCGGTCATGGCCCGAGCGGCCGATTGCGGACTGGGCGACCGCTTTGCCGGAAGCCATCCCCTCGCCGGCACCCACGACTCCGGGTTCCTGGCGGCGCGGCCGGACCGGCTACTCGGCTGCGTGGTGTACGTCTGCGAGAGCGCGAGCGCGGAAGGTGCGCGCGCCGCTCGCGGCGTAATGCGGTTCTGGGAGGAAGTCTTCGAGGCTCAGCCCATTCTCATCTCCGCCGAGGCCCACGACCGGCAGCTGGCGTGGACCAGCCACCTCCCGCAGGCCGTGGCGTATGCCCTCGCCAAGTCGCTCGCCGATCGCCGGCTCGGCGGAGTGTCGTACGGGACCGGCGCGCGGGACACGACCCGCCTCGCGGCGAGCAGTCCGGACATGTGGCTGGACATCCTGCTGCAGAACCGCGATTCGCTGGTCGAGGCGCTGTCCAGCGTCGAGGGTCGAGTAGGAGACCTGCGGCGGCTGATCGAGGCGGGCGATCGGACGGGCCTCGAGCACTATCTCGAGACCGCCCGCGAGTTCCGCCGCGGCCTCGACCGATGAGGGTTGGCGGCACGGTTCGCGCTCCGGGAGACAAAAGCATCACCCACCGCGCCCTGCTGTTCGGTGCGCTGGCGCGGGGCGTGAGCCATGTAGGCGGCGCGCTGACCTCGCTCGATGCCCGCTCCAGCGCCCGTGTCCTGCGGCAGCTCGGAGCGGAGATCTCGCCTCTGCGCCAAGGTGACATCGTCCGGATCCGGGGAAGGGGTCGGTTCCGCACGCCGGACACGGCCCTCAACTGCGGCAACTCGGGCACGACGACGCGCCTGCTGCTCGGTATGCTCGCGGGTCATCGCTTCCGCGCGAGGTTGACCGGCGATGCCTCGCTGCGTCGCCGGCCGATGCGACGGGTCACCGTTCCACTCGGCAGGATGGGTGCCCGATTCGAGGACCACGGTGGCGATGGGCTGCCGCTCACCGTTCGGGGCGGAGCGCTGCGGCCGCTGCGGTACGAGATGCCCGTGTCCAGCGCGCAGATCAAGAGCTCGCTGCTCCTGGCCGGCGTGGTGGGCGAGGTCGCGGTCGATCTCCGGGAGCCGGCCGGACGCTCGCGTGACCATACCGAGCGCATGCTCCGCGCCTTCGGCTACGAGGTAGACGAGCGGGACGGCTGGATCGAGTTCCGGCCCGGCGGCCGGATCGAGCCGTTCGACCTCCAGGTGCCAGGCGACCCGTCCTCGGCCGCATTCCTGGTCGGCGCAGCGGTGCTGGCGGAGGCCGGCGAGCTCTGCGTCGCGGGGATGGGTGTGAACCCGACCCGCATCGGCTTTCTTCATGTGCTCGAACGGATGGGAGCGACGATTCGCCTGGAGGCCGGGGATACGAGCTTCGGAGAGCCGGTGGCGGACCTCGTGGTCGGGCCGGCGGCGCTTCGGAGCACGGAGGTCCACGCCGGCGAGATCCCCGGTCTCATCGACGAGATCCCCCTGCTCGCGGTGCTCGCCTCGAGGGCGGAGGGGGAGACGGTCTTTCGGGACGTCGGCGAGCTCCGGGTGAAGGAAAGCGACCGGTTGGGTCTCATCGCCGACAACATTCGGGCGGTGGGCGGGCAGGCGGAGGTCCGGAGGGATGATCTCTTCGTGCGAGGCGTCGAGGGCCCACCGCGGGGGCGGGTGCGAACCGCGGGCGACCACCGGATCGCCATGGCGTTCGCGGTGCTGGGCACGCTGCCGGGTGCCAGGGTCGCGATCGACGATCCGGGCTGCGCGGCGGTGAGCTTCCCGGGCTTTCCCGACACCTTGCGGAGCATCGCGCGATGAAGGGTGGGGTGGTCGCGATCGACGGCCCTGCGGCCTCCGGCAAGTCCAGCACCGCGCGCGCCGTGGCGGAGGCGCTCGGCTTCGCGCACCTCGATTCCGGCTCGCTCTATCGCGGCGTCACATTGGTGGGGATCCGCGAGGCCGCTCGCCGCGGCCGGTCGGGTGACGACCCGCTCGAGATCGTCGGCGCAGAGGCAATCCTCCGGGCGGCGGAGGACCGCGGCCTCATGCTCCAGCCGGATGGCGCCGGATTCGCGGCATACCTCGAGGGGGAGCCTGTGGACGCCGAGATCCGGGGTGCGGAGGTGACCGCTCTCGTCTCCGCGGTGTCCGCGGTCCCGGTGGTCCGGGAATGGATCAATTCACGGCTTCGGGCCATGGTGCGGGCCGGCCGCGACGTGGTAGTCGACGGGCGGGACATCGGTACCGTCGTGTTTCCGGACGCCGAGCTCAAGATCTTCCTCACCGCATCGCCCGAAGCTCGCGCCGGCCGGCGGCTCACCCAGCGGGGCGGGGCGGTGGACGCCGGCGGGGTGGAGGCCGAGACCGCTGCACTGGCGGCCAGAGACGCGGCCGACTCCACCCGTGCGGTCGCCCCCCTCGTGGCCGCGCCCGATGCCGTCCCTCTCGATACCACTGCCATGACATTCTCCGACCAGGTCCGGTTCATCGTGGAGCTGGCCCGCCCCATCTTCGGCTCCCGCTAGCAAGGCCCGTAGGCTCCACTCAGGTGCCAACTGATTGCCGTAACTTGCGTTGGGCACGAGTCCTTGCTATGCTACTAGGCTAGTTCGGCGGACACTTCGGTCCGTCCGGCAGCTACCCCAGCCCGTGGCCCCGTGGCACGGCGCACAACTCCAGGACGGTACGTTCCGAATGCTCGATCAACTTCAACCCTCGACCGACCACCAGATCACCGCCCCCAGCAGCCTCCGCGTCCGCCAGGACCTCTACGACGAAGATTACTCCGACGAAGACTACGAGCAGATGCTCTCGATGTACGAGGGCACCATGGCGCAGATTGTCGAAGGAGAGATCGTCAAGTCCAAGGTCCTCCGCGTCACCGAGAATGCCGTCATCCTCGACGTCGGGTTCAAGTCCGAGGGCTCGGTGCCCCTCGACGAGTTCAAGGACCCGCAGTCGCTCAAGGAGGGCGATGAGGTCGAGGTCTTCCTCGAGCACCTGGAGGACCAGGAAGGCGCGGTCGTCCTCTCGAAGAAGAAGGCCGACTTCATGCGGGTCTGGGAGAAGATCCGCGTGGCCCACGAGAGCGATCAGCCGGTGGAAGGCACCCTGGTCAAGAAGATCAAGGGCGGCGTGGTCGTGAACCTCATGGGGGTGGACGCGTTCCTCCCCGGCAGCCAGATCGCGCTGCGCCGGGTGCCCAACATCGACGAGCTGCTGGGACAGACCTACGAGTTCAAGATCATCAAGCTGAACAAGCGGCGGCGGAACATCGTCGTGAGCCGGCGGGTAATCTTGGAGAACGAGCGGGCCCACAAGCGTGAGCACCTGATGAAGGAGCTCGCCGTCGGCCAGGTGCGGAAGGGCGTGGTCAAGAACATCACCGACTTCGGCGCCTTCATCGACCTGGGCGGCGTGGACGGCCTGCTTCACATCACCGACATGTCCTACGGCCGGGTCTCGCACCCGACCGAGATGGTCGCCATCGGCAAGGAAGTCGAGGTCAAGATCCTCGACATCGACTGGCAGCGGGAGCGGATCAGCCTGGGCATGAAGCAGCTGCAGAGCTACCCCTGGCAGAATGTCGCGGCGCGCTATCCGGTGGGCACCCGGGTGCAGGGCAAGGTGGTCTCGATCACCAACTACGGCGCCTTCGTCGAGATCGAGCCCGGCATCGAGGGCCTGGTCCACATCTCCGAGATGAGCTGGACCCGGAACGTCCGGCACCCGTCCAAGATCGTGAGCATCGGCGAGACCATCGAGGCCGTGGTGCTCAAGGTGGATGAGGCCGAGGAGAAGATCTCGCTCGGCATGAAGCAGACCGAGCAGGATCCCTGGATGGTGCTGCCGCTCAAGTATCCGGTGGGCACCCGGATCAACGGGAAGGTGCGGAACCTCACCAGCTTCGGCGCCTTCGTCGAGATCGAGCCCGGTATCGACGGCCTGATCCACATCTCCGACATGAGCTGGACCAAGCGGGTCCAGCATCCGTCGGAGGTCGTGAAGAAGGGCGACACGGTGGACGTGGTCATCCTCAACATCGACGCGGAGAACAAGCGGATCTCCCTCGGCCTCAAGCAAGCGGAAGAGGATCCCTGGCTCCGGATCGGCGAGACCTATCCCATCGGGATGGAGCTCCGCGGCCGCGCCGTCCGGCTGATGGACAAGGGCGTGGTGGTGGACCTGGGCAACGACATCGAGGGCTTCGTACCCATGTCGCAGCTCGGGGTCGCCAACATCGAGAACCCGGGCGACGCGGTGAAGGAAGGCCAGGTGGTGGACCTCAAGGTGCTCGAGGTCGATCCCATCCATCACCGGATCGTGCTGGCAGTGATCGGGTACCCCGACGTTCCGATCATCCCCATCGTGCCGATCGTGCCGCTGGCGGACCCAGCCGCCTCGGCCTGACTCAGTCAAATATCGTGTTCGACGGGCCCTCCCCTCGCGGCGGGGCCCGTTTGTATCTGAGGTCTTACAGGAAGAATGCGGCGACGAAGTTCACGAGCATCGCGACTGGGTACAACCACCGGCCGAGGCGATCGGCGCGCTGGATAACGTCCTTCTTTTCTTGGTTAATCCACACAGTCGTCAGAATCCCCTTCAGGAGACCGCAAAAGACGAGCACGGCGGATCCGAGAAAGAAGCGGTCGGCCCGGGTGAGATAGGAGATCTTGGGCAGGCTGTTGCCGAGCGTCAACATATACGCGACG
>DATLHD010000135.1:0-3623 GCA_035540075.1 Gemmatimonadales bacterium | reverse complement strand
ATGTGGGGCAGCGCCGATCGACCGCTCCCCTGCCGCGGGGCGACGCAGGTGAGAGCGCTGAGCGCCGTGTCGGCCGCGCCCCGCCCGTTCGCGAGCAGCCGGGCCACCGTGGGTGCAGAGAAGTTCAGGCTGGTGAAGCCTTCGACGTCCGGGCGGATCAGCACGTCGCCGGCATGCAGAGATTCGGCCGGCTGCCGGAACAGGAACTCGATGAGCCGGTCCGCCACGCTGAGAGGAGAGTAGCCGTTGAAGGTAGTCGAAGGATGCTCAGTGGCGTCGGACACGATGACGCGCTCGGCCCCTTCGGCGCGGGCGACCGCCACCGGGATGTTGGCCGAGAGGCCGCCATCCGCGAGAAAGCGGCCTTCTCGCAACTCCGGCGCGAAGACCAGCGGCACCGCGATGCTCGCCCGTACCGCCTGGGCGAGGTCCCCCGAGCCCATGGTCACCGGGTCGCCGCTGCCCAGGTCCGTCGCGACCGCACGAAAAGGAATGGGGAGCGAGTCGAAGTCGCCGCGGGCGAGCAGGTTGCCTCGCAGCATCGCCAGATTGATGAGCGCGTTGACCTCGGCTTCCACCAGCGAGGCGCTCTGGATGGTGAAGCTGCGCTCGCCCTGCTCCCAGGTCACCAACGGACGCAGCACGCCCAGTGATCGAGGCGCGCGCGGGCGGTAGGAGCGAAACATCTGGCTCAGCGGCGTGATTCGGGCGAGCGAATCCAGGGTGTGGCCGCTGTACCCGCTGGCATACAGCGCCCCGACGGCGGCACCCATGCTCGTCCCCACGATCAGATCTGGGCGGATTCCCATGCTGTCCAGCGCCGCCAGCACGCCGATGTGGGCCAGGCCCTTCGCCCCACCGCCGGAGAGCACCAGAGCCGTGCGCGGCTGACGACACGTCTGCGCCGCGAGGCTCGTCGGGGCGGCCAGATTCACAGCGAGTAAAAGGGAGAGAAGTTGAAGCCGGAGAAGCATGTAGGGTGAAGATACACACCCCTTGCGCCACCCACTCCGAATCCGTATAACTTTGCCGACGAACAGCGACCGGTGAGTTCCCTGGAGGAGCGGCGGCAATGACCTATGTGATCATCGAGGCCTGCATCGGCGTGAAGGACCGTGCCTGCGTGGATGTATGTCCGGTGGACTGCATCTACGAGGGCGAGGATCAGCTCTACATCCACCCGGACGAGTGCATCGACTGCGGTGCGTGCGAGCCCGAATGCCCGGTGACCGCCATCTTCCCGGAGGAGGACGTCCCCCCCAACATGACGACCTTCATCGAGAAGAACCGGGAGGTATTCAACGGCGACACCCCGCCCGGCCGACCGAAGCGCTGACCCAGCTCTATAAAGAGAGGCGGCCCCGCACTCGTACTGCCTTGGCCGCGAGTGCGGGACCGTTGGTTTGGTGAGGACGGGGAGACCAGTGCCTCACGGCCCATGATCGTCCCGCCACCAGGCACAACGCCTCGGGCGGGCGAAAGGTTTCAGGGGATCCCGGCCAGAAACGCGAGAATGGCGTCCGTCGTCTCCACCGGCCGTTCCACCGGAGGCAGGTGGCCGGCGGATCGGATCACGACCAGGCTGGCGCCGGCGATCGCCTCGACCATGGCCTTGGCCTGGGCGGGCGGGGTCACCTCGTCCTCGTCGCCCACGATCACCAGAGTGGGCAGGCCGGCCAGCTCGCGGAGCAGCGGGGTGCTGTCGGCTCGATCGCGCATGGCGCCGAGGGCGCCGACGATGCCGGCGACGGGTGTCGCGGCCATCATCGTCCTCACCCGGTCCACCGTCGCGGGCACCCCTCCCAGGGTCGAGGCGCCCAGTACCTTGGGGAGCATGGCGTCGGCGACGGCCTCGGCGCCCTGCTCGCGGGCGGTCGCGGCGGAGGTATCCCGAGCCATCCGGCCTTCGGGGGTGTCGGCCTCCGCGCGCGTATCCACGAGCACCAGCGCGCGCACCCGCTCCCGCCAGCGCCGCAGGAACTCGAAGGCGACGTACCCCCCCATCGAGAGCCCCACCAGCACCACGTCGCGCGCGCCCAGCAGATCCAGCAGCGCGGCCAGGTCCGCGGCGTACGTCTCCATGCTGTAGCCGAGGTCCGGCGCGTCGGACTGTCCCATGCCCCGCAGGTCGGGAGCGATCCGGCACCAGCCCTCGAGCGCCGCGACCTGATGGGTCCAGATCGTGTGGTCGAATGGGTACCCATGAACGAAGAGCGCGGCCGGCCCGTCACCCCGCACCTCGACCGCGAGCGTAACGCCATTGACGGCGAGCCGCTGGAGCTCGCCCCGGTGGCGCCGCCGAGCCGCCATGAACTCGTTGAACTCCTCTGGTACCGGCACGGGACGGCCGTTGCGGCTCACGCAGACGAAGACGAACTCCGCCGTGGCGATGAGCGCGTCGTCGGTCGAGCGGTGCGCAGCCTGGCGCATGGTGAAGCTGGTGCGGCCGACATGCGTCAGCTCCTGCTCGAAGCGGAGCACGTCTCCGGGATAGGCCGCGGCGTGATACTCGACGACGGTGCGGCGGACGGCCGGCCAGGCGCCGGTGCGATCGAAGACATCCATGCCCGGTCCCGCCCGCAGCATCTCCCAGCGCGCCCGCTCGAACAGGCTGAGAAAGGCCGCCTGGTTGAGGTGGCCGAAGGCATCGCACTCGTCGGGGTAGACGGTGAGCAGGATCGGCGGCATGGGTGCTCCCAAGATACGGGCTGGCTGGATATCGCGCAGCCGCTCGGGATGACAGCCGGATATACTACACCCCATCCGGCGCTGGTCCGATCTTCAGCAGCAGGCTCGAGGCCCCATGAAACCGCAGACCGACTACATCCGCCACGCCGCACGGCTCGCGCGCAAGCTCCAGATGGACGCCGCGATGGGCGGCACGCCGCAGCCCGACGCCGAGTTCTACAAGACGTTGTCCAAGGCGCTCGACGAAATCGCCGCGGGACTCGAGCTCGTCTCCAAGGCGGACTGACGTCGTGCGGCTGATCCGAACCGAGGCCGAGCTGGTCGCGCTGGCGAGTGGGCTCCGGTCGGAGCCGCTGCTGGCGGTGGACACCGAGGCCGCGAGCTTCCACCGTTACCTAGACCGGGTCTACCTGCTCCAGATCTCCTCCCGCGAGGAGACGGCGGTCGTGGACCCGCTCGCGACCGGCGGGCTCGGTCCCATCGGCGAGCTGCTCGCCGACCCGGCCATCGAGATCGTCTTCCACGACGCCGACTACGACCTGCGTCTGTTGAACCGCGAGTACGGGTACACGGCGAAGCATCTGTTCGACACCCGCATCGCCGCGCAGCTCCTGAACGAGCCCGGCGTCGGGCTCGCCGCGCTGCTGGAGAAGTATCTCAGCATCCGACTCGACAAACGGTTCCAGCGCGCCGATTGGTCGGCGCGACCGCTCTCGCCCGAGATGCTCGAGTACGCGGCGTCGGACACCCGCTACCTGCCGCAGCTCCGGGACCTGCTCCGGCAGCTGCTCGAGGAACGGGGACGGCTCGGCTGGGCCCAGGAGGAGTTTGCATTACTGGAGGACATCCGTCCGACACCCCCGGACCAGGCCGAGCCGGGCTGGCTCCGGGTCAAAGGGGCGAAGGCCCTGCGAGGGAGGGAACTCGCCATCTTC
>DATLHD010000134.1:0-10082 GCA_035540075.1 Gemmatimonadales bacterium | reverse complement strand
GGGGCTTTGCTGCAGCGGGTGGATCGGCGGGAGTGCGGGGCCTGGCGGGCCGAGATCGCGAGCTACGTGCGGCCCCGAGCGGAGAGCTACCGCGGCGACCTCTCCCCCGAGGCGATCCTGCGTGCCATCGAGGACGAGACCGGCGGTCGCTGCACCATCGTCTCCGACGTGGGGCAGCACCAGATGTGGGTGGCCAAGCTCTACCCCTACCAGCGGCCCAACACCCACCTCACCTCCGGTGGGCTCGGCACCATGGGCTTCGCGGTGCCGGCGGCGATGGGCGCCGCGCTCGCGCGGCCGGACGAGCCGGTGTGGGCGATCTCGGGCGACGGGGGGTTCCAGATGAACATGCAGGAGATCGCCACGATGGTGCAGGAGGGCATCCCGGTGAAGATGGCCGTGTTCAACAACGGCTACCTCGGGATGGTGCGGCAGTGGCAGCAGTTCTTCCACGGCCGCCGCTATTCCGCCACGCCGATCTGGAGCCCGGACTACGTCAAGCTCGCCGAAGCGTACGGGATCTTCGGCCGGCGGGTGGAGCGCGGGGACCAGGTGGACGAGGCGGTGCGGGAGGCGATCGCGCAGCCGGGCCCCGCGCTGGTCGAGTTCCTGATCGAGCAGGAGGCCAACGTCTTCCCGATGATCCCGCCCGGAGCCTCGCTCTCCGAGCCGATCGAGGGGGAACCCGCTGCCCCACGGCTCGTTCCCGCATGAGTGGCACGCAGGCCGTGGTGGTCCTGGTGGAGGACCATCTGATCACCTTGAATCGCGTCGTCGGACTCATCCGGCGGCGCAACTTCCCCGTGCACACCCTGTCGATCGGCCCGACCGGGACGCCGGGCGTCTCGAGGCTTACCATCATGATGCAGTCGGACCATGCCGCGGCCGAACGGGCCGTGCAGCACCTGCAGAAGGTCGTCGGCGTGCACGACGCCGCGGTCATTCCCCAAGCCGACGCGGTCGCCCGCGAGTTGGCGCTGGTCAAGCTCCGGCCCTCCGCGGAGCAGTACGCCGAGCTGCTCGACGTGGTGCAGCTCTATCGCGCCACGCTGGTGGACGAGTCGCTCGGCGCCGTCGTGCTCGAGCTCACCGGCTCGGAGGCCTTCGTGCTCTCCTGCCTGCGCGCCCTCGAGCGGTTCGAGATCGTCGAAATCGCCCGAAGCGGCGCCGTGGCCATGGAGTCCGGCACGGCGGAGCTGCGCTTCGGGGTTCAACCTCAACTGGAAGCGGGAGCACGATGAGCGAGTCCGTACGGGTCTACTACGACGCCGATACCGACAAGGGCCGGCTGAGCGGGCGCACCTTCGCCGTGGTCGGCTACGGCAGCCAGGGGCACGCCCACGCGCTGAATCTCCGCGACAGCGGGGTGCGGGTGATCGTCGGCCTGCGCGCCGGCAGCGCTTCCGCCGAGCGGGCCAAGGCGGCGGGCCTCGACGTGCGGCCGGTCTCCGTGGCGGCCGCGGCGGCGGACACGATCATGATGCTGGTCCCCGACCAGGACGCGCGCACCGTCTACGATCGCGACGTGGTCGGCGGTCTTAGCGCGGGCAAGACGCTGATGTTCGCCCACGGATTCAACATCCACTACGGCGAGATCAGCCCGCCGCCCGGCGTGGACGTGTCCATGGTCGCGCCCAAGTCTCCGGGCCATCTCGTGAGGAGCGAGTACGAGGCGGGCCGGGGTGTGCCGGGGCTCGTCGCCGTGCACCAGGATGCCTCGGGCCAGGCGCTGGCGAACGCGCTCGCCTATGCGGCCGGGATCGGCTGCACCCGGGCCGGTGTGATCGAGACCTCCTTCCGGGAGGAGACGGAGACCGACCTCTTCGGAGAGCAGGCGGTGCTCTGCGGCGGGGTGACGGCGCTGGTCAAGGCCGGCTTCGAGACCCTGACCGCGGCGGGCTACCGGCCCGAGATGGCCTACTTCGAGTGCCTCCACGAGCTCAAGCTGATCGTGGATCTCATGTATCGCGGCGGTATGCAGTTCATGCGCTACTCCATCAGCGACACCGCGGAGTACGGCGATTACACCCGCGGGCCGCGCATCATCACCGAGGAGACCCGGGCCGAGATGCGGCGGATCCTGGACGAGATCCAGAACGGGTCGTTCGCGCGCGAGTGGCTGGACGAGAACCGGGCCGGCCGCCCTAACTTCGACCGGCTGCGGCAGCAGGACCGCGAGCACCTGATCGAGCAGGTGGGCAAGCAGCTCAGGGCCATGATGCCCTGGGCCGAGGAAGGGAAGGGCGCGGCGAGCGAGAGCGCCGCGCCGAAGGAGCCCTCCATGCGCCGGCCCGCGGCGCCGGCCAGCGCGACGCGCTGATGCGGACGCTCTTCGACAAGGTCTGGGATGCCCACCTGGTTCACCAGGACGACGGTGGGCCGGCGCTGCTCTACGTGGACCTGCATCTGGTCCACGAGGTCACGTCGCCGCAGGCCTTCGAGGGGCTCCGGCTGACGGGTCGGCGGGTGCGGCGCCCCGACCTGACGCTGGCGACGGTGGACCACAACGTCCCCACCGGCGACCGGCACCTGCCGATCGCGGACGAGGTCGCCGCGAGGCAGCTCTCCACCCTGGTGCGGAACGCGCGCGAGGCGGGCATCGAGCTGCACGACCTCGACTCGCCCGACCAGGGAATCGTGCACGTCATCGGCCCGGAGCTGGGACTCACGCAACCCGGCTCGGTGATCGTCTGCGGCGATTCCCACACCTCCACCCACGGCGCGTTCGGCGCGCTGGCGTTCGGGATCGGGACCAGCGAGGTGGAACACGTGCTTGCGACCCAGTGCGTCGTGCAGTCGAAGCCCCGCACGATGGAGGTGCGGTTTCTCGGGCGGCCGCAGCCTGGGGTCGGTGCGAAGGACCTCATCCTGGCGCTGATCCGCCGAATCGGCACCGCCGGCGGCACGGGCCACGTGCTGGAATACACCGGCGAGGCGATCCGCGCCCTCTCGATGGAGGGGCGGATGACGGTCTGCAACATGTCCATCGAGGCCGGAGCGCGCGCGGGGATGATCGCGCCGGACGAGACTACGTTCGCGTTCCTCGAGTCGCGGCCGCGCGCGCCGAAGGGCGAGGCCTGGCGCCGAGCGGTGAGCGGGTGGAGTCGGCTCCGCAGCGATCCCGGCGCGCTGTACGACCGCACGGTTGTCATCGATGCTGCGTCGCTGGGACCGCAAGTCACCTGGGGCACTAGCCCGGGCATGACGGCGGAGATCACCGAGCGCGTGCCTGATCCCGCGGACGCGCCGTCGGAGGCGGAGCAGCAGTCGTACCGCCGCGCGCTCGAGTACATGAACCTGCGGCCCGGCACACCGCTCGAAGGACTACCCGTGGATCGAGTGTTCCTGGGCTCCTGCACCAACGGTCGCATCGGCGATCTGCGCGAGGCAGCAAGCGTGGTCCGCGGGCGCCGGGTGAAGCAAGGTGTACGAGCGATGGTCGTGCCCGGGTCGCAGCGCGTGAAGGCGGCCGCCGAGGCGGAAGGTCTCGATCGCATCTTCAGCGAGGCGGGGTTCGAGTGGCGCAATCCGGGCTGCTCGATGTGTCTCGGTATGAACGAGGACATCCTCGGTCCGGGTGAGCGTTGCGCCTCCACGTCGAATCGGAATTTCGAAGGGCGGCAGGGACGGGGAGGACGCACGCATCTCATGAGTCCGGCGATGGCAGCCGGTGCGGCGATCGAAGGGTGCCTTGTGGATGTACGCGAGGTAGTAACACATAACTAGTTGATTTCATTGATGTTCCGTTGTTGACATAATGTCATCCATCACTCGGCTCGGGTGACAGTGCGAGGTGCCCGTGGAACCATTCATCGTCCACACCGGCCGCGTTGCGGCGCTCCCGCGCGCGAACGTGGACACCGATCAGATCATTCCGAAGCAGTTCCTCAAGCGGATCGAGCGCACGGGCTTCGGTCCGGCGCTGTTCTTCGACTGGCGGTACCTGCCGGATGGCTCGCCCGATCCGGCCTTCGAGCTGAACGCGCCGAAGGCGGCGGGCGCTACGCTCCTGCTCGCCGGGGAGAACTTCGGCTGCGGCTCTTCGCGCGAGCACGCGCCCTGGGCGCTGGCACAGTACGGCTTTCGTGCGGTGCTCGCGCCGTCTTTCGCCGACCTCTTCCACGGCAACTGTTGCCAGAACGGACTGCTTCCCGTGACGCTGCCCGCGAAGGCCGTGCAGGAGCTGCTTGGCCGGTACGACGCCGCGCCTGACGGCTACGAGCTCACGGTGGACCTGCTGACCACCACGGTGCGCGACGCGCGGGGCTTCGAGTCCGCCTTCGACATTCCAACGTACCGGAGGGAGATGCTCCTCCACGGCCTGGATGAGATCGGCCGCACCCTGCAGCAGCAAGACGCGATCGCCGCCTTCGAGCGGGCCCACCGGTGAAGCGGTTCGCCCTTGCCGTGCTTCCGGGCGACGGCATCGGTCCCGAGGTCACCGCGGAGGCGCTGAAGGTCCTGCACGCCGCGGCGGATCTGTTCGGCTACCGGATCGACAGCAGCGAGCACGCCGTCGGCGCGGCCGGCGTCGCGGAGTACGGGGATTCCCTGCCGGAGCGGACGCGGGCGGCGGTCGTCGAGGCCGACGCGGTGCTGCTCGGGGCGGTCGGCCACCCTGATCTGGCGAGCGCGGAAGGAAAGCGGCGTCCCGAGGCCGGCCTGCTGGCCCTGCGGAAGCTGCTGGGGGTATACGCGAACCTGCGTCCGGTCGTGGTCCACCCCTCGTTGGTGCATGCGTCGCCCCTCAGGCCCGAGCGGCTTGCGGGCGTGGACCTCCTCATCGTGCGGGAGCTGACCGGCGGGCTGTACTACGGCGAGCCGCGGGCGCTGGAGCGGGATAGCGCGGTGAATACCATGCGATACACCGCGGCGGAGATCGAGCGAGTAGCGCGCGTCGCGTTCCGCGCCGCGGCCGAGCGGCGCGGCCTGCTGACGTCGGTGGACAAGGCGAACGTGCTGGAAGTGTCGGAGCTGTGGCGCGCGACGGTCACGCGGGTGGGGGCGGAGGAGTTCCCGGCGATCAGGCTCGAGCACTTGTACGTGGATTTCGCCGCCATGCGACTGGTCGCGGATCCAGGGCGGGTGGACGTGCTGCTGACCGAAAACCTGTTCGGCGACATCCTGAGCGATGAGGCGGCGGTGCTGACGGGCTCGCTGGGATTGCTACCCTCCGCCTCGCTCGGCGACGGGGCCGGGCTGTTCGAGCCGGTGCACGGCTCCGCGCCCGACATCGCCGGCCTCGGCGTCGCCAACCCGATCGGTGCCATCGCCAGTGCGGCGATGCTGCTCCGCTACGGGTTCGCGCTGCCCGAGGCGGCGGCCGTCGTGGACCAGGCGGTCGCCGCGGTGCTGGCCGCCGGGGCCCGCACCGCGGACGTCGCGAGGCCGGGAGAGAGGGCGGTCGCTACGCGAGAGATCGGGGACGAGATCGCGCGCCTGGTGCTCTGGGGCAAGTCGGTGGCGCCGGTGCTGGGGTCGTAGCCGACGAACGAGGTCTTGGCGTACGCTCAGCGGCAGATGGCAAGCGCCCTGAACCGGTCGACCGTCACGTTCCCCTGCCCGTTGACCGTGACCTTGATCTGCGTCGCAAACACCGTGTTCACCGCCGCGCCTTGGCCGATCAGACGGGTTCTGTCGTTCAGGGTGAATGTCCCGCGCCCGCTCGGAACCACGTTGGTGATGTCGAACAGCCGGTCGTTCCACTGGTAGCGCGCGCCCGTTGTGCGCCCCACCCCTGTGCCCTTGGCGTTGATGTGGAACCGGAAGTGCTCTTTCCCGTTGGGCCCGACAAAGAACTGGATGACCTCGTGGAAGGTGCCCGCGACGTCGACGGTTTCGACGCAGTTGTCCACCGAGAAGGCGAACGGCTGGAAGCTGGGATTCGGCCTCGCGGCGGAGGCAGGCTGATGCGCGATCGCTTCGAGCTCGGCCGTTGGCTCGCCTGGCGTGGGCCCCGAATCGCAGGCGATCAGCAGTGCGGTAGCCAGAGCGGCAAAGGCTGACAGGCGTGGCATGGGGGCCCCTCCTCAGGGTGTGAGCTCGGCTCCGAAGCGCTCGGGGAACGGAGCCATCCTACAGTCGGGGCCGTCACTCTGCCATTACCCTTTTGGTCTACATATCGGTTACCGCTCCGATACTCGCGCTGGAGACCTGTCGCGCGTACTTGAACAGCACCCCCGCGGTGTAGCGCGGGGCAGGGGCGCGCCACTCCGATCGCCGCCGCTCCAGCTCGGGGCCCGGAACGTCGATCGCGAGGAGGCGCCGGTCCGCGTCGATGGTGATCGGATCGCCCTCGCGCACCAGCGCGATCGGCCCGCCGACCGCGGCCTCGGGGGCGACATGTCCCACCACCAGCCCGTAGGTGCCTCCCGAGAAGCGCCCGTCGGTGATGAGCCCCACCGAGTCACCGAGCCCCGCCCCGATGAGCGCCGATGTGGGCGCGAGCATCTCCCGCATCCCTGGGCCGCCTTTCGGCCCCTCATAGCGGATCACCACCACGTCCCCCGGCCTGATCCGGCCCGCGAGGATCGCCTCGAGACACGACTCCTCCGACTCGAACACCCGCGCCGGGCCGGTGATGCGCGGTGATTTCACGCCGGTGATCTTCGCGATCGCTCCCTCCGGTGCCAGGTTCCCACGCAGAATGGCGAGATGCCCCTGGCGGTACAGCGGGCGGCTCCACGGCCGGATCACCTCCTGATCGACGCGCGGCTCCGCCGGCACCTCGCGAAGCGTTTCCCCGACGGTGCGGCCGGTGACGGTGAGCGCGTCGCCGTGGAGGAGGCCGTGCTCCAGGAGCAGCTTCATCACCTGGGGCACCCCACCGGCCCGGTGCAAGTCGGTGGCGACGAAGCGGCCGGAGGGCTTGAGGTCGCAGAGGACGGGCACCCGCGCCCGGATCGCCTCGAAGTCATCCAGCTCGAGCGGCACCCGCGCCGCCCGGGCGATGGCGAGCAGGTGGAGCACGGCATTGGTCGAGCCGCCCAGCGCCATGGTCACCGCGATCCCGTTCTCGAACGCCTTTCGCGTGAGAATGCGGCTCGGCGTGAGCCCGTCGCGCACCGCGCGGACCAGCACCTCCGCGGACGCCGCCGCGCTCTCCGCCTTCTCGTCGTCCTCGGCGGCCATGGTGGAGGAGTACGGAAGGCTCATCCCCATCGCCTCGAACACGGACGACATAGTGTTCGCGGTGAACATCCCGCCGCAGGAGCCCTTCCCTGGACAGGCGCGCCGCTCGACCTCCTGCAGCTCGTGGTCGTCGATACGGCCCGCGCTGAGCTGTCCCACCGCCTCGAAGGCGCTGACCACGGTGAGGTCCCGCCCCGCGTAGTGGCCGGGCTTGATGGTGCCGCCGTACACGAACACGGCGGGGATGTTCATCCGAGCGATGGCGATCATCGCCCCCGGCATGTTCTTGTCACAGCCGCCGATGGCCAGCACGCCGTCCATGCTCTGCGCCCCGCACACCGTCTCGATCGAGTCGGCGATCACCTCGCGGGAGACCAGGGAGTACTTCATGCCCTCCGTCCCCATCGAGATCCCGTCGCTCACCGTGATGGTGCCGAACACCTGGGGCATGGCGCCGCTCGCCCGCGCGGCGCTCTCCGCCCGGCGCGCCAGGGCGTCGAGTCCCGCGTTGCAGGGCGTGATCGTGCTCCAGCCGCTCGCGATGCCGACGATCGGCTTGCCGAAATCGCCGTCCTGGAAGCCGACGGCGCGGAGCATGGCCCGGTTGGGCGCGCGATGCACGCCCTCGGTGATGACGGAGCTGCGGAGATGGGAGGTCATTGGGGAATGGTAGGCGGTAGGGCGGTAGGGCGGTAAGGCGGTAGGGCGGTAAAGCCTGTCACCCTGAGCGAAGCGAAGGGGGCTATGCCGGCATGGTCGCCCTCGCTCCGCTCAGGCTGACATTCTGCCTACCGCTCTACCGCCTTACCGCCTTACGGCTCACGCGTCGTAGTACAGGAAGAACTCGTACGGATGCGGCCGCTGGTTGACCGGGGCCACGTCCTTGCTCCGCTTCATCGAGATCCAGGTCTCGATCACGTCGGTGGTGAAGACGTCACCCTTGAGCAGGAAGTCGTAGTCCATCTCCAAGGCGTCGAGCGACTCCGCGAGCGAGCCGGGCACGGTCTTGATGCTGGCCTTGCGCTCGTCATGCAGCTCGTAGAGGTCCTCGTCGATCGGCGCGGGCGGCTCGATCTTGCGCTGGATGCCGTCCAGACCCGCCATCAGCATCGCCGCGAAGGCCAGATACGGGTTGGCGGTCGGGTCCGGCGCCCGGAACTCCACCCGCTTGGCCTTGGGCGAGTTGGAGTACATCGGGATCCGGCAGATCGCCGACCGGTTCCGGGCCGAGTACATCAGGTTGACGGGCGCCTCGAAGCCCGGCACCAGCCGCCGGTAGCTGTTGGTGGTCGGGGCGCAGAGTGCGAGCAGCGCCGGGGCGTGAGTGATGAGTCCGCCGATGTAGTACCGGGCCAGCTCGGAAAGCGAGGCGTACCCGGTCTCGTCGAAGAAGAGCGGGCTGTTCCCGTTCCACAGCGACTGGTGGCAGTGCATGCCCGACCCGTTGTCGCCGAACAGCGGCTTCGGCATGAACGTCGCCGTGTAGCCGAGGCGGTGACAGACGTTCTTGACGATGTACTTGTAGGTCAGCAGCCGATCGGCGGTCTGGACCAGGGAGCCGAAACGGATGTCGATCTCCGCCTGTCCCGCCGTCGCCACCTCATGGTGCTGCACCTCGACCGGGATGCCGGCCTCGATGAGGGCCAGCATGATCTTGGACCGGACGTCCTGCAGCCGGTCGACGGGCGGCACCGGGAAGTAGCCCTCCTTGTGCCGGGGACGATGCCCCAGGTTCGGCGTGCCGTTGCGGCCCGAATTCCAGGTGCCTTCCTCGGAGTCGATGTGGTAATAGCCCTCGTGCGCGTTCTGGTCGAAGCGGACGGAGTTGAAGATGAAGAACTCGGCCTCCGGCCCCCAGTAGGACGTCGTCGCGATGCCGGTCGTCTTCAGGTACTCCTCCGCCTTGAACCCGATGAAGCGCGGGTCGCGGGAGTACGGCTCCAGGGTGATGGGGTCGTAGATGTCGCAGGTCAGCGAGAGTGTCGGCACCTCCAGCACCGGATCTACGAAAGCGCTCGCCGGGTCGGGCAGCAGCAGCATGTCGCTCTCGTTGATCGCCTGGAACCCGCGGATGGACGACCCGTCGTAGCCCAGGCCCTCGCGGAACACGTCCTCCTCCAGCGCGCTCGCCGGGATGGAGAAATGCTGCCATGTGCCGGGCAGGTCGCAGAACTTGACGTCCACGACCTGGAGCTTCCGGTCGCGGACGAGGTCCAGGACCTTCTGGACCTCCCCGGACTTGGAGGTCCGGGTGAATGTCGTGGGCTTGGCGGTGGTGGCCATGGACTCCTCGTGCGGGTTGGTGGAAAAGAGAGACGCCCCTGAGTCGCCGCTGGCGAGCTCAGGGGCGCCCGGTCGAGCGAAGTCCGCTCACGCCAAGGGCCCGTGCACTCGCCAGGGGGAGGACCGGCGGTTTCGGTGAACCTGGGCGTTCGGTTGGGGGCGGAGCTTCGGCGGCATCGGGCTCATCGGTCTCGGGTTCGCGTCTCCGCCCTGAGAATATCTCCCGGTACCGCGAGTGTCAAGCGAATTTTGTGGATTCCGCATGAAATCTGGTGCACTGGGCACCAAATCCGCAGATTATGGCTGGAACGTCGTCAGAATGGTGCCTAATGTGCAACCCTACCAGTACCACATGACCCAGGTGACTACCGGGGCGCCACCGCCGGCCCCAGGAGAGCACCGCCCGTCCCCACCCGCGCGTTCGGCGTTAATTTTCAGACAGCTCGCGGGTGATTCGTCTCCGGAGGCGCTCTGACGATACTGGTCTGCTCATCCTGCCACGCCCTGCTGCGTGAGGGCACCCCTCATTGCCCCCGGTGCGGGCCGGGGAGCCTGGCGCTCTTCGGCGCCGAGGTCTCCGGTCTCGATCCCCGTCCGTCCAGCGATACGCGCGACCTCGACCGTCTCGCCCTCGCGCTCGGTCGGCAGTTCCGCGTGGTCCGTCTGAT
>DATLHD010000133.1:0-4215 GCA_035540075.1 Gemmatimonadales bacterium | reverse complement strand
GACACGGCGGCGCAGCGGATGTGGGGCGACTCGATGGCGATGATCTTCGACCCGGCGTGCACGGTGAAGGATCCCCCGCAACCCAGCGACATGTACGACCAGCAGCGCGCGGTGGATGAGGGGGCCGAATCGGCTGCCCAGCAGGCATCCGGGCTCGACGGGCGGGAGATGGGCGCGGCGACGGATCGCACCATCGCCATCATCCAGGACGCGCCCCCGCCCGACGTGTCGCCCTCGGAGCAGCAAGCAGTGGACAAGCGGGAGAAGGAGCTCAAGGACCTGATGGGTCTCAACCCGCCGCCCGAGGCACGAGCGCCGAAACCGGCCCCCGCGCCGGCGGCCGCGCCTCCACCGCCCGCCGCTACTGCCGCGGACCCCAGCCAGCAGGCCGCGGCCGAGTGCATGTCGAAGAACGCCAAGAAAAACGAAAAGGAGGTCAAGCGGTTGGGTGAGGCGGCGTCTGCGGCCGCCAATGCCGGCGACGTGACGAAGGCGATGGTGTACGCCGACTCCATCAACAAGATCCAGACCGCCGGCTGCAACCAGTGAGCCTGGCCCTCCGGACTGTCCTCGTCGCCGCCGCGGCCGGCGCGATCGCCGGCGCGGACCCGACGCCGCGCCTGTCCGTGGACCACCTGCCGGCGCGGCTCGACCGAGAGGTCGCCTGGCGGCCTGGTACGGCGGGCATCGAGTACGGCGAGCTCCAGCTCACCGGCGCGGGCGAGGCGTGGCGTACCCGCGTCGTGGTGGCGCGACTGGATCCCCGCCGGGTTTCGCTCTCGCTCGAGCCGGCGTTCGCCGACGAGGAGCGCTGGACGGTCGCTGACGCCGCCACACCGGCGGCGCTCGCGGTCAACGCGGGGCAGTTCCGCGGATCGTTGCCGTGGGGCTGGGTCGTGACGGGCGGGCGACAGCTCCTCTCGCCACAGTACGCGCCGCTGGCCGGCGCGGTGGTGGTGGACCGCTCGGGCGGCGTGCGCATCGTGCCGCCCGGCGGTGTCGCGGACGAGCAGCGGCGCGGCGAGGCGCGCGAGGCGTTCCAGAGCTATCCGATGCTGCTGGAGAACGGCGCGCCGCCGGAGGCGCTGGTGCGGGCCGGGCTGGGAGTGGCGGTGGACCATCGGGATGCTCGACTCGCGCTCGGCACGTTGCCGGATGGGCGCGTCGTGATGGCACTGACGCGGTTCGACGCGCTCGGTCCCCGGCTCGGGAGGCTGCCGTTCGGGTTCACCTCGGAGGAGATGGCCAGGGTGATGCGCGCGCTCGGCTGCCGCGAGGCGATTCTGCTGGACGGGGGGATCTCGGGTCAGCTGATGGTGCGGGAGGCGGGCGGGGCGGCGCGCACTTGGCCAGGGATCAGGAGGGTGCCGTTGGGGCTGGTCGCCCGATAGCGCTGTCATCCCGAGCGAAGCGAGGGATCTTGCCCGGGCATCGCTGGTAGGCCGGCAGGATCCCTCGCTTCGCTCGGGATGACAGGAGTGGAGCTCGGGATGACAGGAGTGGAGCTCGGGATGACATTCCGTGATCCAGCAAAGATATCCCACACCGTCACGAACAGCGCCGCGATCACGGGGCCGATCACGAAGCCGTTGGCCCCGAACACGGCGATGCCGCCCAGCGTCGAGATCAGGACGAGATAGTCCGGCAGCTTCGTATCCTTGCCCACCAGCATCGGCCGCAGGATGTTGTCCGCCGAGCCGATCACGAACGCTCCGAACAGCGCCATCACGATCGCCTGCCAGACGTGCCCGGTCGCGAAGAGATAGATCGCGACCGGCAGCCACACGACCGGGGCGCCCACCGCGGGCAGCAGCGAGAGCAGCGCGATCAGGACGCCGAGCAGCACCGGCGCGCCCACGCCCAGGATCAGGAAGATCAGCCAGCCGAGCCCGCCCTGCACCAGCGCCACGACCACGTTGCCTTTGATCGTGGCCCGGATCACGGTGGTGAAGCGGGTGGCCAGGCTGCGCTGTCGCCCCGGAGGCAGCGGAGTCGCCTCCCGGATCCGGCGGGAGAGGATGTCGCCGTCACGGAGGAGGAAGAAGAGCAGGTACAGCATCACGAAGAGGGCGACCACGAACTCGAAGGTGTTCTGCCCGATGCTGAGCGCCTTGCTCGCGATGAGTTGGGCTCCACCGGCGAGGAAGCCGGAGAGCCGGGTCTGGAGCCTGTCCAGGTTGGTCAGGCCGAACCGGTCCAGCAGGTCCAGCGCCCAGCCAGGCAGCATGGCGTACATCTGCCGGAACCAGGCCCCCACGTCCAGCTCGCCCGACTGGATCCGGCCGTAGGCCGCCGTGCCCTCCTGGATCAGCGACTCCACGATCAGCGCCACGGGGAAGAGCACCAGGACCACGATGACGAGGAGCGTCAGGGCCGCGGCGATGCTTCGGCGCTGGCGCAGGCGGTCGCGGAGGTGCCGGTTGAGGGGGGCGAACACGATGGCGAGTACGGTGCCCCAGAGGATCGCGCCGGCATAGGGTCGTAGGATCCAGATGAAGGCGAGGGACACGCCGAGGACCAGCCAGAGGAAGACCCTGTCCTCGAAAGCCTCCGATGTGGTGGTTGGATCGGTCATGGCCGCACTTACCGCGACGCCGAGCGCTCGCCCTGAAGCCGCCGCACCAGCGCGGGCAGGTTCTGGATGACTACGATCCGGGCGGCGGGACTGCGGCGCACCATGGCGAAGGTCTTCCCGTCGGGTGAGACATCGTAGTTGGCGTGGGGATTGGTGCCGACGATGTCGCCCACAGCGAAGAGCCGCTTCCGGCCGGTCACAGCGAGCGCAGGGCTGGTCCGGATGCCCGCGGCGACCAGATAGGGGTCGCCCTGCGTCGTCTCGCGGTAATACAGCTCGCGCCCGTCATGACTCCACACCGGCTCCGTTCCTCCATCCAAAGAGACGAGGACCTGGTCCTGCTCGCCCGCGAGGTCGCGCACGTACACCTCGTCGCGCCCCGACTGGTCCGACACGAAGGAGATCCAGCGGCCGTCGGGCGAGACGCCGACGTACTGTTCGGCGAAGGGGCTGGCGACCAGGGGCTCGATCGGACCGTGGCCGGCGTTGCGCACGATGGCCGCGTCGGCGCTCGAGCCGGCATCGGAGGAATCGGACGCGCCAGGGTTGCGCCGGAGACCGGTAGCGGTGGTGACGAGGGCGCTGCCGTCTCGCAGCCAGACGCCGGTATAGGACAGGAGCCGGGAGGCGAGCAGGGTGTCCGGCGGCTCCGCGCTGCCGGGCCGCTTCCGCAGGAGCACCAGCGTCACACCGTCGGGCCGGCTGATGGGCGCGATGTAGGTGATGAAGCGGCCGTCCGGGGTCCAGGTGGCGTCGTGGCCGTCGCGGTCGAAGCTCGCGCGCGTGAGGGTGCCCTCATCCAGCCCCAGGACCCAGACGTTTCGCCCCTCGATGGAGTTGAAATCGAGCGAGAGACGACGCCCGTCGGGCGAGAACATGGGGTGGTGGAAGTTCCGCCGCTCGGCCGTGGCGACGCGGCTCGACCCGGCGCGGTCGAGAAAGACCAGCGAGTACGCCTCCTCCGGGATGTACGCGACGTTGCCGTTGGGGGCCACCGCGAACTGCGCCACCGCGGTTCCGGTGATGGCCACATTGGTCGCCACCGTCACGGCGCTGCCGACCACCCGCCTCCCGCTCCGATCCAGAGGGATGGCCTGCAGGTTGCCGCCGGGTGCGACGACGAGGAGGTAGCCGCGAGTGATCCTCGCTTCGATCACGGGCGTGTCGAACATCGCCGTCTCGCCGCCGGTCTGGAGGTCCACCAGCAGGACCGGCCCGGTGGCGTTGCCGATGCGGGCCCGCACCGTGAGCGCCGTCCGGCCGTCCGGAAGAATCTGCTGGACCCGGTGCTGGCCCTTCGCGCCTATCATGACGAGCGAATCGCCCACGACGTGTCCGATGCGGCCGGTCGCGGGGTCACTGACCCAGAGTGTGCCCTCAGGGCCCCATGCCGCGTCGTCCGACGTGAGCAGCGAGCGGACCAGCAGCTCCGGGCTGCCGCCCTCCAGCGGCAGGCGGAGCACCTGGTTCCTCACACCCTGGGTCCCGATCACCGACCTGCCGTCCGGCGATACCAGAGGACTGCTCAGCTGGAGGGCGCCGGGGATGGGCACCGGCGCCTCGGCGTCCAGGGCCTGCCGCACCAGGTGCATCATGCCTTCCGTACCCATCATGGAGTACACCAGCGTCTGCCCGTTGGG
>DATLHD010000132.1:0-5617 GCA_035540075.1 Gemmatimonadales bacterium | reverse complement strand
CACTTCGGCCCGGTTCTGACGGGAGATCATCCCGCCCTCGCCGTCGCCGAGACTGTCATGCAGCACCGCGGCGCGCTCGTACCAGTCGGCGGCGGAGGGCAGGTCGCCGGTCCGAAGCGCCAGCATGCCGAGCCCGCCGTACGCATTGGCCAGGCGGTTGCCGTTCCGGGAGAGCGTCGCCTCCGCGAGCACCTGGCCCAAGGCGATCTTCGCCTCGCCCAGCCGGCCGCGGGCCTGGAGCTCGTCGCTGCGCCGGGAGTAGAGCCGCGCGAGTGACGCGTGGGCATTGGTGGCGCGGAGCAGCGTCTCGGCCCGGGCCATGATGGGGAACACCGAGTCCGACTTGCCGTGGAGGCTGTGGACCAGCGCGAGCGCCTCGAGGCAGTGCCCCGCGAGCTGGCGCTCCCCGACCCGTTCGGCCACGGCGATGCCGTCGCGGATCAGCGTGGTCACCCCGGTGTCGCCGCCCACGCCCCGGAAGAGCCCGAGCCGGCAGAGGTACTCGCCGCGCTCCCAGCTGTCGCCGGGCGGAAGAATGCGTCGCAGACTGTCGAGTGTCGAGAGGGCGGGCTCGTCCGGGCCGCTCGAGGCCCGGGTCCCGCTCAAACCGATCAGCGCATCGAGCTCGCCGCCGCGGTCGCCGATACGACGCGCCTCGCGGATGGCGACGTTGAGCAGGGAATCGGCGCGGGTGGTGTTGCCGCTCGCGTTCGCGACGCGGTAGAGGCCGATCCTGGCCTGGACCGTCCACGGGTCCACCGTGCCCCCCGCGTGGGTCAGCATACCGTTCAGCAACCGCTCGGCGGTAGCGAAGTCGTAGGTGAGCCGGGCGAGCGAGGCGAGACCGAGCGCCGCGGCGCGGTCGGTGCTGTCGCGCCGGAGCGCCTCGGTCCAGCGGGTGCGCACGGCGGCGACGCTGTCGTCCTGGACCGACCGCTCGGCGCTCTGGACGATATCCCGTGGGCCGGGGGTGCTCTGCTGGGCAGCCGCCGACGAGACGAGGAACAGGGTGAAGACTGTCACCCTGAACGAGAAGACTGTCACCCTGAACGAAGTGAAGGGGACCATCCTCGGCATGGTCCCCTTCGCTGCGCTCAGGGTGACATACGGTCGAGCTCGCACTTACTTCATCGCCTCCCGGATCTCGCCCGCCGCGGCGATGGCGTTGTCCACGTCGCGGGAGAGCGCCTTGGCCTGCTGCGTGGCCTGGGTCAGATCGCCGAGCACCGCGGCCACGCCGGCCGAGCGGAGCCGCAGCAAGTCGAAGCGCACGTTCTGCATCGCCAGCACGCAGGACTCGAGGTGACTCGCCACCTGGGTCCGGCGGCCATGGAGGTCGATGATCGTCTGTCGCTGGCGCTGGAGCAGGTTGAGGCGCCGCGCGCGCTCGGGATCGTCGGGCTCCTTGGCGAGTGCCGCGATCCGGGAGTCGATCGAACCCAGCCCCTCGGTGTCGAGGTTCGAGTCCATCGCGTGCAGCGTCCGCGCCACGTCGATCGCGCGCTCGTAGAGCCCGTCCACCGTCTGCTGGACTTCGGGCAGCATGTTCCGCTCCGACGGGGGCAGCTTCTCCATCAGCTTGCCGATGGCGAACCGGTCGCTCTGCACCTGGAGGATCTGGGGCAGATAGGACCCGAACTCTTCGGCCGTGGGCTGCGGGAGACGACGAGGCAGCCGGGTGCCCTTGGTCATCAGCGTCTCGATGGCGTCGGCCGCGGGCGGGCGGGTGAACACGTCGCGCCAGCTGTAGCCCGACTGCCAGAGCTTGGCGTAGTTCTTCATCATCCCGATGCCCATGCCGAAGGTCGGGAAGAGGAACCACGGCGTATCCAGTCCGGTGGCCACGTTGATGCCGAAGAGACCGAGCGAGACCGCCGCCCAGCTGGCGAACTGCCCGCGCACCTGCTGCACGATCTTCGGCTCGCCGGTATCTGGGATAGCGGCCTCGCGCGCCGCTTTTTCTCGGCGCCCCTCCAGCCGCGCGCCCCCGCGAGCGAGGGCCCGCTGGTCGCGGTCCAGCCTGCCCAGGCGGGCATCGTTCGCGTCGCGGTCGAGCACCCCGGGTGGGCGACTTCGCCGCGCCGGTCCCGGCGGCGCGCCGCGCGGCGGGGCGGCAGGCGCGCCGTCACGAGTCCCCGCGCGGGTGCCCCCGCGGGCCGTCCGCCAGCCGAGCCCGGTGGGCTGATAGCCGGCCACCACCCGGCTCTCCAGCGCCCGGCGCAACGCGTCGGCGGTGGGCCAGCGGTTCTCCGGGTCCTTCTCCAGGCAGCGGCTCACGGCGAGGGCGAGGTCCTCCGGCACATCGGACCGCTTGGCGCGGACGTCCGGCGCGGGCTCCGTGATCTGCTTCATGAGGATGCCGGCGACGGTCGGCGCGTTGAAGGGCAGCTCCGCGGTGAGCATCTGGTAGGTGACGATGCCCAGGCTGTAGAGGTCCGAGCGCCCGTCGATCTCGCGCTCGCCGGCGGCCTGCTCGGGACTCATGAAGGCCGGCGTCCCGATCGCGACGCCGGCGCCGGTGAGGGTGGCGCCCGAGCCGCCTGAGAGCGCCTTGGCGATCCCGAAGTCGGTCACCATGACTCGGCCCCGGGACCCCTCCAGCAGGATGTTGTCGGGCTTGATGTCGCGATGGATGATCGAGAGCGCGTGCGCGGCGCCGAGCGCGTCGGCCGACTCGGCCATGATTCTGCGGACCTCTTCGATCGGGAGCTTGCCGCGGCGACGGATCCGGCCCGCGACCGACTCGCCGTCCACGTAGCCCATGACGAAGTAGACCAGGCCGTGTCCCTCGCCGACCGTGTGGATCGGAACGATGTGGGGATGGCTCAGCTTGGCCGCGGTCTGGGCCTCGCGGGTGAAACGCTCCCGGATGTCCGACTGGAAGGCGAGCTCCGGGGGAAGGACCTTGATCGCCACCCGACGCTGAAGGCGCTCGTCTCGAGCGCGGTAGACAACCCCCATCCCGCCCCGGCCGACTTCGCCTTCGATCGTATATGCGTCACCTAGCGCCGAGGCGAGTCGGGTCGCCAGTGGCTGGTCGGATGGAGCGGTCACAGGAGAGAGGGCCCCGGAGCGGAGGAGCCCGCGTTGGAGCTGCCGGACATGGCAGCAAATCTGTACTCGCGTCTGGCCAGCCGCCACCCTGATGGCATGTCGTCCCGAGCGAAGCGAGGGATCCTACTTCCTCCGGCAAGATCCCTCGCTTCGCTCGGAATGACAATGACGTGGGGCCAATATGGCAGCGAAACGGATCTTCACCTCCCTTTGCTGCCTAAATGCCGCCCCGCCGGGCCCCTCAGGGAAACCTTTGGCGCTGTAACTTGTTATGGGACACAACGGAGACAGACCCAGACATGGCACGGTCGCTGCACCTAGGAGCACATTCGTGTTTTGGGCCTGCCATTTTCCCCCTGTGATGGGGGCTTGGAAGGAGTAGTCAAGAAAATGCCCGAACGTTTGACTCTTCCGGTGCTGCCTCTGCGGGAAGTCGTGCTCTTCCCGGGCGTCACCGCACCCATTGGGGCGGGGCGTCCCGCGACCCTTCGCGCCATCGAGTCCGCGCTGAGCCAGCCCGATCGGCTGGTCTTCGCGGTCTCCCAGCGGCAGAACGTCGAGAGCGTCACCTCCGAGGTTCTCTATACCATCGGGACCATCGCCCGTATCGGCCAGCTCCAGCGGGGGCTGTCCGGGATGCAGCTGCTGCTCCACGGCGAGCGGCGCGGCATCGCCATCCACTACACCGATAAGGACGGCTACCTCCAAGCCATTGTCCGTGAGGCCGAGGAGATGGCGCCGCTCAACGTCAACGATTCGGCCTTCGTGGCCCTCCACCGGGAGGCGCGCACCCGCGCCGCGGAGCTGGGCCAGAAGTCCGGCCTGCCCGACGAGGTGGTTCAGCAGGTGCTGGCCGGGGTCAACGACCCGGGCCGCTTCGCCGACCTGGTCGCCGGCTATATCGACATCACGCCCCAGGAGCGGCAGATCCTGCTCGAGACGCTGAGCGTCGAGGAGCGACTCCGCCGGGTGCTGGTGCACGTCCAGCGTCAGATCGGTGTTCTGGACGCCCAGGAAGACATCAAGTCCCAGGTCCAGGAGGAGCTGGGCGAGCGGCAGCGGGAGATGTTCCTCCGCGAGCAGCTCAAGACCATTCAGCGCGAGCTGGGCGAGGACGACGAGCGGGACGATCTGCGGGAGCTCAAGGACAAGCTCGCCGCGCTCGACCTGCCGGCGGAGGCGCGGAAGGAAGTGGACCGCGAGCTCAACCGGCTCACCCGGATCGGCCGGGAGTCGATGGAGTCGCAGGTCATCCGGACCTTCCTCGAAAACATCGTGGAGCTCCCTTGGAACGAGCGCAGCAAGGAGCACCTCGACCTGGCCGAGGCGTCCAGGATCCTGGACGAGGACCACTACGCCCTGGGCGATGTGAAGGATCGGGTGCTCGAGTTCCTGGCCGTGCGCCAGCTTCGGCAGAAGCAGGAGGACGCTGAAGCGCAGGGACGCGAGGACGCTGAGGCGCCGGCGGAGCAGAAGGACGAGGTCGAGGCGGGCGAGTCCACCGACGTTCCGGTGGCGACTGCCACGGTGCCGCCGAGCAACGGGCCGACCACCGGCAATCCGGACGAGCGGGCCAAGGGACCGATCCTGCTCTTCGTCGGCCCGCCGGGCGTAGGCAAGACCTCGGTGGCCAAGTCGATCGCCCGCGCGATGGGACGGAAGTACGTCCGCATCTCGCTTGGCGGTGCGCGCGACGAGGCCGACATCCGGGGCCACCGCCGCACCTATGTCGGCGCCATGCCGGGCCGGATCATCCAGGGAATGAAGCAGGCCGGCACGCGGAACCCGGTCTTCCTGCTGGACGAGGTGGACAAGCTGGGCGTGTCGTTCCAGGGCGATCCCGCGAGCGCGTTGCTCGAGGTGCTCGACCCGGCCCAGAACGACACCTTTGTGGACCACTACCTGGGCGTGCCGTTCGACCTGAGCGAGGTGCTCTTCATCGCGACGGCCAACTTTATCCAGAACATCCCGGGGCCGCTGCTCGACCGGATGGAGGTAGTGGACTTCGCCGGCTACACCGAGCGGGAGAAGTCGGAGATCGCCCGGAAGTACCTCATCCCCCGGCAGTTCCGGGAGAACGGCGTGAGTCCGGAGCAGCTCGAGGTCACCGAGGACGCGCTGTCGGAGGTGATCACAGCCTACACCCGCGAGTCGGGCGTGCGGCAGCTCGAGCGAGAGCTGGGCAAGCTGGCCCGGAAGGTGGCCCGGAAGATCGCCGCCGGCGAAGTCGAGCGCCTCACGGTCGACCGCGACATGGTGGACGACCTGCTCGGCCGGCCCCGGGTGCATCCTGAGAAGGCGGCCCGCCACGATGAGATCGGGGTGGCCACCGGGATGTACTACACCCCGACCGGCGGCGACATCATGTTCGTCGAGGCCTCGACGATGCGGGGCAAGGGCGAGCTGGTGCTGACCGGCCAGCTCGGCGACGTGATGAAGGAATCGGCCCGGGCGGCCTGGACCTACGCCCGCTCCCACGCGGGCGGTCTGCAGATCCAGGACGAGATGTTTGACCGGGACATCCACATCCACGTACCGGCGGGCGCCATTCCCAAGGATGGTC
>DATLHD010000131.1:0-3291 GCA_035540075.1 Gemmatimonadales bacterium | reverse complement strand
CGGGATGATCGCGACGACGTGGGTGCAGATCGTGAAGGCGGGCCTGCTGATGACCGGTGCACTGCTGCTGGCGCTGCTGGTGCTGCTGCGCTTCGGCCTCAATCCCGCCGCCCTCTTCGCCGAGGCGGCGCGGCAGTATGGGGACGGGGTGCTGGCACCGGGCAAGCTGGTCTCCAAACCGCTGGACGCCGTGTCGCTGGGAATGGCGCTGATGTTCGGAACCGCGGGGCTGCCGCACATCCTGATGCGCTTCTATACCGTGCCGGATGCGCGCGCGGCGCGGGCATCGGTCTTCGTGGCCACGGGGCTGATCGGGCTCTTCTATCTCCTGACCTTCGTGCTGGGCTTCGGGGCCATGGTGCTGGTCGGGCCGGACAGGATCCGCGCGGTGGACCCGGGCGGCAACATGGCCGCGCCGCTCCTGGCGGAGCTGCTCGGCGGACCGCCGTTCCTCGGCGACATCGCGGCGGTGGCGTTCGCGACCATTCTCGCCGTGGGGGCCGGCCTCACGCTCTCGGGTGCGGCGGCGCTGTCGCACGACCTCTGGGTCAACGTGGTGCGCCGGGGCCATGCCGATCCTGGAGAGCAGCTCAGAGTGGCCCGGGTCGCCACGTTTGCGCTGGGCGTGATCGCGGTGGCGCTGGGAATCACGTTCAAGGGGCAGAACGTGGCCTTCATGGTGTCGCTCGCCTTCGCCATCGCGGCCAGCGCGAACTTTCCAGCGCTCATCCTGGCGATCTTCTGGCGCGGCTACACCACCGCCGGCGCCGTGACCAGCATGGTGGCGGGCACGGTGGTCACCCTCGTGCTCATCTATCTGTCACCGACCCTCCAGGTGGACATCCTCGGCCACGAGGAAGCCTGGTTTCCGCTCAAGAACCCGGCGCTGGTGACGATCCCGATGTCGTTCGCCGCCGGCATCCTGGTGTCATTGGTGGCGCCCGAGCCGTCCGCCGCCGCGGGGTATGCGGCGCTCGAGCGGCGGATGCATCTCGGAGATCGGTGAGCGTGGCCGCGACAAAGGTCGCCCTTCTCGGTGTGCCCTACGATGCCTCGTCCTCGTATCAGCGGGGCTCGGCCGGCGCGCCGGTGGTGATCCGGGAGGCGCTTTGGTCCGAGGCGGCGAACACCTGGACCGAGACCGGGCTGGATCTTCGGGAGAGCGGGCTGGACGATGACGGCGATCTGTGGTTCAGCGATCGGGAGCCGGGCAGCGAGGCCCGGGCGCGGATCGAGCAGGCGGTGCACTCGGTGCTCGACTCCGGCCGGCGTCCGCTCCTCCTCGGCGGGGACCATTCCATCACCTACCCGGTGATCCGAGGTCTCAGGCCGCACTATCCTCGGCTCGGGATCCTGCACCTCGACGCGCACCCCGACCTGTACGACGAGTTCCAGGGTGACCGCCACTCCCACGCCTGTCCGTTCGCCCGAATCCTGGAGGACGGACTGGCGGATCGCCTGGTGCAGATCGGCATCCGGACCATGACCGGCCACCAGCGCGAGCAGGCCCAACGATATGGGGTGGAGGTGATGGAGATGCGGGGCTGGCGTGAGGGAACGCCGATCCGCTTCGACTCGCCGGTCTACCTCTCGCTCGACCTCGACGTGCTCGAGCCCGGTCTCGCCCCCGGCGTGTCGCACCGGGAGCCGGGCGGACTCAGCGTGCGCCAGGTCCTCGGCATCATCCACTCGCTCGAGGCGCCGCTCGCCGGTGCAGACGTGGTGGAGCTCAACCCTCTCAACGACTCGACAGGACTCACCGCGGCCGTCGCCGCCAAGCTGGTGAAGGAGATCGCCGCCCACATGCTTACGGAGACCAGATGATCCTGCGCCTCGTCGCCCTGTTCCTGCTGCTCACCTCGCCGCTCGCGGCCCAGGGTCCGGTCTCGATCGACTACACCGAGCTTCGGGAGGAGACCGCCCGGCGGCTCTCGGAGTACCTCCGGATCAACACCAGCAATCCCCCCGGCAACGAGCTGGCCGCCGCGCGGTGGCTGAACGGCGTGCTGGCGAAAGAGGGCATCCAGGGGATGATCCTCGATACCGCGGAGCTCGGCCCCGGGCGAGCCAACTTCTACGCCCGGCTGGCGGGCGAGCCCGGCGGGCGCGGCATCGCGCTGGTGCACCACATGGATGTGGTCACCGCGACGGCGAAGGACTGGATGGTGGATCCGTTCGGCGGCGAGATCCGCGACGGCTACGTCTGGGGCCGGGGCGCGCTGGATATGAAGGGCCATGGGATCATCCAGCTCATGGCGTTCATCGCGCTCAAGCGGGCCGGCATTCCGCTCACGCGGGACCTGGTGTACGTCGGCAACGCCGACGAGGAGATCGGGGGCCTGGGCTCGAGGACCTTCCTCGAGCGTCACCCCGACCTGGTGAAACGGATCGACTACGTCCTCACCGAGGGGGCCGACACGCGAGTGGAGAAGGGGAGGGTGAGGTGGTTCGGGATCGACGTCGGGGAGAAGCGCACCTGGTGGAAGAAGCTGGTGGCCCGCGGCACGACCTCGCACGGCTCGGTGCCCCTGGGCGACAATCCGGTGGACCATCTCATCCGCGCCCTGAACCGGATCGTGGCGTACCAGACGCCGGTCAGGCTCACGCCGGCGGTGGACCGGTTCTTCAAGGCGCAGGCGCTGGACCAGACCGGGCCGGGGAAGGCCTGGCTCTCGGATGCCGCCGCGGCGTTGAAAACGAAGGAGGGGCGGGCGTGGATACTGAGCGAGCCTGAGCGGAACGCGCTGCTGCGGGCCACCATCACGCCGACCGTGCTCCAGGGATCGGAGAAGACCAACATCATCCCGCAGGAGGCGTCGGTCGAGCTCGACATCCGGCTGCTGCCCGACGAGGACACGGTCGCGTTCCGGCGGACGCTGGAGCGACTCATCGCCGACCCGAAGATCCGGATCGAATCCATCGGCGACATGGCGCCGCCCTACAGCGCGCCGCTGGACACGGACATGTTCCTCGCCCTCGAGCGGGTGGCGGGACGGGTCCTGCCGGGAGTGCCGGTGGCCACGCCGGTGAGCGCCGGCGCGAGCGACCGCCCCTACTGGACCGCGGCGGGCCCCATCGCGTACGGTATCGATCCCTGGCTGGTGGAGCTGGAGGAGAGTCGCCACTCGGTGCACGGCAACAACGAGCGGCTGTCGCTGGAGAACATCGAGTTCGGGCTGAAGTACTATGTGGGGGTGATTCTGGAGATGGAGGGGGGCGGTAGGGCGGTAGGCGGTAAGGCGGTAAGGCGGTAAGGCGGTAAGGCGGTAAGGCGGTAAGGCGGTAAGGCGG
>DATLHD010000130.1:0-5527 GCA_035540075.1 Gemmatimonadales bacterium | reverse complement strand
CTCGACCAGTGGCAGTCCGGACCGATCGAAGGCTTCGACACCCGCGTCGTCGGCACCAACGGGTACGACGAGGCGTCAGGCGCCGAGGTGTTCGTGGTGACCGCGGGCATCGCCCGCAAGCCGGGGATGAGCCGCGACGATTTGGTCAAGACCAACGCCGGTATCGTCCGCTCGGTCAGCGAGCAGATCGCCCGGGTCGCGCCCAAGGCGATCGTGGTGGTGGTGTCCAATCCGCTCGACGTCATGTGTTATGTCGCCATGAAGACCACGCGCTTCCCACGGGAGCGCATCGTCGGGATGGCAGGCGTGCTCGACACCGCCCGCTACCGCACCTTCCTGGCCGAGGCGATGAATGTCTCGGTCAAGGACATCCAGGCGATGGTGCTCGGCGGCCACGGCGACACCATGGTGCCGCTGGTCAGCTATACCACGGTCTCAGGCATACCGGTCACGCAACTACTGGAGCAGAGCAAGCTCGGTCCGATCCTCGATCGCACCCGGAATGGCGGCGCCGAGATCGTGGCCTTTCTGAAAACGGGCTCGGCGTACTATGCGCCGAGTGCGGCCGCGGTCGAGATGGTCGAGGCCATCGCGCTCGACCGTCGGCGGCTGCTGCCGTGCTCCGCCTGGCTGCAGGGTGAGTTCGGCCTGCGGGACGTCTTCTGCGGGGTGCCCTGTCTCCTGGGGCGAAAGGGTCTCGAGCGGATCCTCGAGATCACCCTCACCGATCAGGAGCGGGCGGACCTGCACAGATCCGCCGAGGCGGTGCGAGGGATGCAGGCGGTGGTAGACCGGTGAGGCACGGGAACCGATGAACCGGCTGGCGGTTCTCTGGCAGTCCTCAGTCGGCAAGAAGGCGGTGATGGCGGTGACCGGCCTCATCCTGGTCGCCTATCTCATCACTCACGTGCTCGCCAACCTGCTGGTCTTCAATGGTCCCGAGCGCATCAACCGCTACGCCCAGCTGCTCCACTCGAGCGGCGCGGCGCTCTGGGGCGCGCGACTGATCCTGCTCGCCGCGCTCATCCTCCACATCATCGCAGCGACCCAGCTCGCGATCCGGAGCCGCGCGGCCCGGCCGGAGCCCTACGCGGGCGGGCGCGACCCGCAGGTGTCCACCTTCGCCGCGCGCACGATCCGCTGGGGCGGAGCGCTCATCCTGCTGTTCCTGATCTACCACATCCTCCACTTCACCACCGGCACGGCGCACCCGGATTTCGTCGAGCTGAACCCGCACCACAACGTCAGCACCGGATTCCGCAACCCCCTGGTGGCAGCCGTGTACCTGCTCGCGATGCTGGCAGTCGGCCTCCACCTCTACCATGGAGTGTGGAGCAGCGGCCGGAGCCTGGGTCTCAGCCAGCCGTCGCCCCGGCCGCTCCACCGGCGGGTCGCCCTGGTTCTGGCGGTCTTCGTCTGGCTCGGCTTCACCGCGATCGTGATCGCGGGCTTCCTCGGGCTGATCCGAGGCGGATGAGAGAGACCTGCGCATGGCACTGAACCCCAGGACCCCGTCGGGACCGATCCAGGACAAGTGGGACAAGCACCGCTTCGAGATGAAGCTGGTGAACCCCGCCAACAAGCGGAAATACACCGTCATCGTGGTCGGCAGCGGTCTCGCCGGCGCGTCCGCGGCCGCGACACTCAGCGAGCTCGGCTACCAGGTGAAGTGCTTCTGCTTCCAGGACTCACCCCGGCGCGCGCACAGCATCGCGGCCCAGGGCGGCATCAACGCGGCCAAGAACTACCGGAACGACGGCGACAGCATCTTCCGGCTGTTCTACGACACGGTGAAGGGCGGGGACTTCCGCGCGCGCGAGGCGAACGTCTACCGTCTCGCCCAGATCAGCGTCAACATCATCGACCAGTGCGTGGCGCAGGGCGTGCCGTTCGCCCGGGAGTACGGCGGGCTGCTCGCGAACCGCTCGTTCGGCGGGGCCCAGGTCTCCCGCACCTTCTATGCGCGCGGCCAGACCGGGCAGCAGCTCCTGCTCGGCGCGTACCAGCAGCTCGAGAAGGAAGTCTCGCGCGGCGGGGTGACGATGTTCCCTCGGACCGAGATGCTGGATCTGGTGGTCGTGAACGGACGGGCCCGCGGCATCGTGGTGCGCGACATGGTCACCGGGAAGGTCGAGACTCACCTCGGCGACGCGGTGGTGCTGGGCACCGGCGGGTACGGCAACGTCTTCTACCTGTCGACCAACGCCAAGGGCTGCAACGCGACCGCCATCTGGCGGGCCCACAAGCGGGGCGCGTACTTCGCCAATCCCTGCTACACCCAGATCCACCCGACCTGCATCCCCCAGAGCGGCGAGTACCAGTCGAAGCTCACCCTGATGAGCGAGTCGCTCCGCAACGACGGCCGGGTGTGGGTGCCGCTCAAGCAGGGCGACACCCGCTCGCCGGACCAGATTCCCGAGGCCGAGCGGGACTACTACCTCGAGCGCCGGTACCCCAGCTTCGGCAACCTCGCGCCGCGCGACATCGCGTCGCGCGCGGCCAAGACCGTCTGCGACGAGACCCGGGGTGTCGGTCCGGGCGGGCTGGGCGTCTATCTCGATTTTGCGGATGCTATCAACCGGGTCGGCGAGGATGCCATCCGGGAGCGGTACGGCAACCTCTTCGAGATGTACCAGCGGATCACCGACGAGAATCCGTACCGGGTGCCCATGCGGATCTACCCGGCCGTCCACTACACCATGGGCGGGCTCTGGGTGGACTACAACCTGATGAGCACGATCCCTGGGCTCTACGTGATCGGCGAAGCCAACTTCTCCGACCACGGTGCCAACCGGCTCGGCGCTAGCGCACTGATGCAGGGGCTCGCCGACGGCTACTTCATCCTGCCCAACACGATCGGCGACTATCTCGCGAGCGCGAAGCCGGAGAAGATCGACGCCGGCCACCCGGAGTGTCGGCTGGTGCAGGAGGAGACGACTGTGCTCACCCGGCGCCTGCTGGACGTCAACGGCAAGCGGACGGTGGATTCGTTCCACCGGGAGTTGGGCCGCCTCATGTGGGACAAGTGCGGCATGGCGCGCAATGCGTCCGGCCTGCGCGAGGCCCTGGGGCGGATCCCGGTTCTGCGGGAGGAGTTCTGGCGCAACGTCAACGTACCGGGCAGTGATGCCGAGCTCAATCAGGCGCTGGAGAGGGCCGCTCGGGTGGCCGATTTCCTCGAGCTGGCGGAGCTCATGTGCCGCGACGCGCTTCATCGCGAGGAGTCGTGCGGCGGGCACTTCCGTGAGGAATTCCAGACCGAGGACGGCGAAGCGCTGCGAGACGACGAGCATTTCGCCTACGTGGGCGCCTGGGAGTACGCCGGGCGCGACGCCGACCCTCGACTGCACAAGGAGCCGCTCACGTTCGAGTACGTGCACCTGGCCCAGCGGAGCTACAAGTGAACCTGATCCTCCGCGTCTGGCGGCAGCCCTCCGCGAGCGCGGCGGGGCGCATGGTCCGCTACGAGGCGCACGACATCAGCCCCGACATGTCGTTCCTCGAGATGCTCGATGTGGTCAACGAGCGGCTCATGGAGCAGGGAGAACCGCCCATCGCCTTCGATCACGACTGCCGCGAGGGGATCTGCGGCTCGTGCAGCCTGATGATCAACGGCGTGGCGCACGGACCGAACCCGGGCACCGCTGCCTGCCAGCTCCACATGCGCAGCTTTCGGGAGGGGGACGAGATCCGGGTCGAGCCCTGGCGGGCCCGCGCCTTTCCCATAGTGAAGGACCTGGTGGTGGACCGGACCGCGTTCGATCGCATCATCGCTGCCGGCGGCTACATCACGGCCCCGACCGGCAGCGCCCAGGACGCGAACTCGATCCTGATTCCGAAACAGGACGTGGACACCGCCATGGACGCCGCACAGTGCATCGCCTGCGGCGCCTGCGTGGCAGCGTGCCCCAACGGCTCGGCGTCGCTGTTCACGGCCGCGAAGATCACCCACCTGGGGCTGCTTCCCCAGGGACAGCCCGAGCGATACGACCGCGCCGCCCGCATGGTGCGCCAGATGGACCTGGAAGGCTTCGGCTCCTGCACGCTTTACGGCGAGTGCCAGGAAGCTTGCCCCAAGGAGATCAGCATCGACACCATCACGCGGATGAATCGCGACTACCTCCGCGCCAGCCTCACCACGGGTCGCGCCGCCGTGGCCGAATCGGACTGACCCGCCTCACCCTCCCGCTGTCGGGGCTCGTCCTGGTCGTGGCGGCCGGGCCCCTCCCGAGCCAGCAGGCGATCACCGCCCACATAGCCGCGCAGGCGGTCGGGGCACTCACCCGCGTGGACCCGGTGCCGGGCGGGGGCGATCTCACCGAGTTTCGTCTGGTCCAGCCCGCCATCATGGCCCGTGTGGACGGCCCCGCGCGACTGAGCCTTCTCACGACTCTGGATTTCGAGGGCGCCACGATCAGCGAGGGCGAGCTCACCGCCGGCGCCTGGGGCGAAGGCTTCATCGATCGCCGCCACCCGCACACCTACGTCCACGAGCTGCTCCTCAGCGCCGACGACCTGCTCGGCCGGACCGACGGACCCACTCGGCTTTCGCTGACCGCTGGGAAGGGGTTCGCCCCCTTCGGCACGGACGACCCGATGAGCCGGCCGGTCCTGCGCTACCCGGTCAATCACCACCTGGCCCAGATCCTCGAGCGGGCGGTGGCGATCGGCGCCGTCAATCGCGGCGCGGTGACCGCGGAGTTCGGCCTGTTCAATGGCGATGAGCCCGAGCAGCCGGACCAGTGGCCGATGGTCGAGCGGTTCGGCGACTCCTGGAGCGGCCGCCTCACGGGCCGCCCGGTGCGCAGCCTCGAGCTCCAGGCGTCCCGGGCTCACGTGCACTCACCGGAGAACCGGGCCGGCGCGGGTCCCGACCAGGAGAAGTGGAGCGTCTCCGGGCGGTGGGAGGGTCCGATTGGAGCCCACCCGGTGTACGGACTGGTCGAGTGGGCCCACACCTCGGAGGCCGACGGGTTCTTCGAGTTCTCCTCGATCCTCGCCGAAGGTGCATGGTCGACCGGCCCTCACCGTCTCTACTATCGGTTCGAGCGAACCGAGCGGGCCGAGGACGAGCGCGTGTCCCGGTTTCGAACCCTCCGGCCGCACCAGGAGAACTCGATCCTGGGAATCACCCGCTGGACGATCCACACCGCCGGCTGGTCCGCCGTCCTCCTCGATCGGAGCCGGGTGGCGGTGGCGCCGCTCGTCGAGGTCTCCTATGGGCGGGTGGCCGAGGTCGGGGGAGGACTCTTCGACGTAGTCCAGACCTATGGCCGGGATTATTTCTGGAGCTGGACCCTGGGGTTCAGCCTAGAGTACGGCGGCGGCCCACATCGGATGGGACGATACGGTGCCGCGCTCGAGGGTGCGATGCCGCACGAACATCGAGGTATGTAATGACTGCGCGCAGGATCTGGTGGACGGGTGTCATCGTCACGATGGCGGCATTGGCCGCCTGTGGCGACCAGGGACCGGACCCGGTCGACCCGGGGGCGGGAGCGCCCGAACCCCCGGGTCCCCCAGACCC
>DATLHD010000129.1:0-5061 GCA_035540075.1 Gemmatimonadales bacterium | reverse complement strand
ATCGTGGAGAAGGGAGGCACCATCCGCATCGTGCAGAACGGTGCACTGCTTCCCACCCCGTTCCTCGACTTCTCGGCCAAGGTCTCCACTGGCGGGGAGCAGGGATTGCTGGGCCTCGCGTTCGATCCGCAGTACGCCAGCACGGGCCGGTTCGTGGTCCACTACACCGACCTCGCGGGCGACACCCGGGTCTCCCTGCTCCGCGTCTCGCTGGACCCCAACGTCGCCGACCCGGCCAGCGAGCTTCCCATTCTCGCCGTGGACCAGCCGTTCACGAACCACAACGGCGGCCAGGTGCTCTTCGGCCTCGACGGCTACCTCTACGTGATGCTGGGCGACGGCGGCTCGGCCGGCGATCCGGGCGACCGCGGCCAATCCCTTGCCGACCTGCTGGGATCCATCCTCAGGATCCAGCCGCTCGAGGGTGGTGGCTACGCCGTCCCGCCCGACAACCCATTCGTCGGCATGCCGAACGTCCGCCCCGAGATCTGGAGCTACGGGCTGCGGAATCCCTGGCGGGTGGACCTGGATCCGGTCACCGGCGACCTCTATGTCGCGGACGTCGGTCAGGGAAAGTGGGAGGAGGTGAGCGTCTCCACCGCCGCTGCGGGCGCGGGGCGGGGCGTGAACTTCGGCTGGCGGATCATGGAAGGACCGGAGTGCTTCAATCCCTCGTCCTGCGACCAGAGCGGACTCGAGCTGCCGGTCGTGTCCTACGATCACGGGCAGGGCTGCTCGATCACCGGCGGGTTCGTCTACCGCGGCTCGGCCATCCCGGCGCTCCAGGGCCACTATTTCTACTCCGACTTCTGCGCCGGATTCGTGCGCAGCTTCCGCCTGCAGGATGGGGCCGCCGTGGATCAGTTCCGCTGGCCCACGCTTGCCCCCGGCCCCAACATCCCGGGCTTCGGCCGGGACGCGGCGGGGGAGCTCTACATCCTCGCCACGAACGGCGTCGTGTACCGTATGGTCCCGAGGTGAGCGCGGCGATGACGGCACCCGCGCCCCCGGAGTTCGCCGCGCTGGCGCGGCGGATTCCCCCGCTAGTCCGCTTCGGAGGCTCGTCCTGGAACTATCCCGGCTGGGGTGGACTGGTCTATCACCGCGCCTACGAAGGCAAGGGCACGCCGGCACGCATGCTGGAGGAATACGCCGGCTTTCCGCTCTTCCGCACCGTCGGTATCGACTCCAGCTTCTACGGGCCGCCCAGCGACGAGGTGCTCCAGTCCTATGCGGAGCACCTGCCGCCCGGATTCCCCACCGTGAGCAAGGTCTGGAACCAGATCACGGTCCAGACCTTCAGCAAGGCGCAGGACCCGGCGCGGGCCGGCAAGGTGAATCCCGATTTCCTCAATCCCGAGGTGTTCCTGGAGGCGGTGCTCGAGCCCTACCAGCGCCACTTCGCGGACCACATGGGCGCGTTCGTCTTCGAGTTCCAGGCGATCGGCCGGGGCAGCGGGATCGGCCCTTCAGAGTTCGCGGACCGGCTCGACGCTTTCTTCTCCGCGCTGCCGCGGGACGTGCGCTACGCCGTGGAGATCCGGAACGACGAGTTCCTCACCCCGATGTACTTCGCGGTGCTTCGGGAGCACGAGGTGGCGCACGTCTTCAACTCCTGGACCCGGATGCCGGGGATCGGCGATCAGCTCGACCTCCCGGGCTCGGTGTCGGCGCCTTTCATCGTCGCGAGGGCCCTGCTCCGTCCGGGCCGCACCTACGACGAAGCGGTGGATGCCTTTGCGCCCTATGACCGGATCCGCGAGCCCAATCCCGAGCTGCGGCGCGATCTGGTGCGGCTGATCGAGACCGCCGTCAACGCCCGCATCCCCGCCTATCTCCTGGTCAACAACCGCGCCGAGGGGAGCTCTCCGCTCACGGTGGCGGCGGTGGCGAGCATGCTGCCGGAAGCCGGGGCATGATCGAGCGCCGCGGTCTCCTGCGCTTCGCGCTGCTTTCCGTCGTCGCGGCGGTCGTCACCATCGGGCTCAAGACGGCGGCTTACATCATCACCGGCTCGATCGGCCTCCTCTCCGACGCGCTGGAGTCGCTCGCCAACCTGGTAGCCGCGCTGGTGGCACTCTACGCCCTCTGGGTAGCGGCGCGCCCGCCCGACGAGGAACACACCTACGGCCACACCAAGGCCGAATACTTCTCCAGCGGCTTCGAAGGGCTGCTGATCGTAGCGGCCGCCGTCGGCATCGTGGTCGCCGCCGTCCGCCGCCTCATCGAGCCGCTGCCGATCCAGGATCCGGCGCTCGGTCTCCTGATCAACGCGCTGGCCTCGGTGGTCAACCTCGCGGTCGCCCGCGTGCTCCTCCGAGTGGGGAAGCGGCACGAGTCCATCACCCTCGAGGCCGACGCCCAGCATCTCATGGCCGACGTCTGGACCTCCCTCGGCGTCATCGCGGGCGTGACGGCGGCAGTGGCCACCGGCTGGCACCGACTCGATCCGATCGTGGCCATCGCGGTGGCGCTCAACGTCCTGCGCTCGGGGTCCGGGCTGCTGCGGCGCTCGGTGTACGGGCTCCTGGACACCTCGCTGCCCGAGGAGACGCTGGGCAAGATCAAGGCGATCCTCGACGCGCACAGCGGGGCCGGGGTGCGCTACCACGCGCTGCGGACCCGGCAAGCCGGGGCGCGCCGGTTCATCTCCTTCCACATCCTGGTGCCGGGCAATTGGACGGTACAGCGGGGACACGACCTGCTGGAGCGGATCGAGGAGCAGATCCGGGAGGTGGTACCGAACAGCGTCGTGGACACCCATCTCGAGCCGATCGAGGACCCGGTGAGCTGGGAGGACACGCGGCTCGAGCGACCTGCCGGGGACATCGTGACCCAGTAAGGGGATGAGCGTCAGGTCAGGACTCGCCTTCCTCCAGCAGCCGTAGCTCCAGCTCCCAGCTCCGCACCCCGCCCGGCTCCAGCGTCTGCGCCGTCTTCCAGTCCCGCACCGCTTCCTCCAGGCTGTCGGGCGCGCCGATCGCGGGCTCCAGGCCGAGGTTGGAGTAGGGCCGGCGGCCGGCAGGCGCCCACCCCCGGTTATTGATCCAGATCCCCACCTGCGGCACCTCATCCGGACGCACCAGCATCTCCAACCGCTCGCCCCGCCGCGGATCGGTGAGGACCATCCGGCCCGATGGGCCGACGTCGCCGAACAGTTTCACCGCCCAGGCGCCGCTGTCGGGAAACACGAAACGTCCGCCGTCGCCGCCGAGCGCGCCGGGCCAGGCGGCGATGTCACCCCGGCTCAGCTCCGGGATGCCGTGCACCGCGTCCAGCGTGACCTGGTGCATCGTGGGCAGCTCCAGACTCGTTCCGGGCTGCACGGTGAGGAGGGGATGGGCGCACCAGATCCAGGGGAACGGCGTCGAGCCGGTGTTCCGCACCCGGTAGCCCAGCCGCAGGAGCGGCTCATGGGGATCCACCGTCAGCTCGCGATGGAATTCGTAGGGAAGGAGGCGACCCGAGGCGGCCGCGGCCAGGGTGGCGCCGCCCGCGTGCGCGTACACCGAGCTGGTCCACGCGGCGCTCCACAGCTCGCCGTGGTCGGGCAATGGCGGCGTCCCTGCCGGCGACCCCGGTACCGGCGACGGCGCCACGGTGGGGAAGCATTCGTCCCACCCCCCGCTGTCGGCGGTCTCCACGAAGGAGGCTTCGGGCCGAGGAGGGGCGAGTGGCATCTGGTCGTTGCGCCACAGCCACTCGCGGCCGCGAGGGCGCCGCAGGTTGGTGAGCTTCATGCCCAGCGCCGGCACCACGACCACTTCCAGCTCGTCGCCCCGAAGGGCGATCGCGGGGAAGCCGGAGACCGTGGTCTGGCGAAACGGCGACAACGCGCTACCCGACCACGGCTCCCAGGTCTTCCCCGGCCGTGCGGCAGATGCGCGCGACGGTCTCGCCGATCTTGTTGTTGGGTGTGGACGCGCCGGCGGTGATGCCGATGATCCGACCGCCGCCCAGCCAGTCGGGCGTGATCTCCTCGCGCTTGGTCCCGATGGGCTGGTGGCGCACCGACCGGGCGGCGGGATCCACCGCGTCAGCGTCCTCGATGTGGAAGACGGGTACGCCGCGCGAATGCACCAGCGCGGCTAGGTGACAGGTGTTGCTGCTATTGTATCCACCCACGACCACCATTACGTCGAGCGGCTCCTCCAGCAGGGCCACCACCGCGTCCTGTCGCTCCTGGGTAGCGGAGCAGATGGTGTCGAAGGAGCGGAAGTGGCCTTCGGCGTCGGAGTCGTAGCGGCGCAGCATGCTCCGGCGCACCTCCTCCGCGATGGCGAGGGACTCCCCCGAGAGCATGGTGGTCTGGTTGGCGATGCCGACCCGCACCAGGTCACGATCGAAGTCGAATCCCGGCGAGGTCGACGTCGCGAACCGCTCCCCCAGCGGCGCGACGTCGCCGCCCCGCTCGATGAAGTCGCACACCAGCCTCGCCTCCTCCATGTCGAACACGACGAGGTAGCGGCCCTGGGGGTACTTCATCACTTGGCTTGCGGTCGCCTTGGTCTCCTCGTGCCAGTGCTTGCCGTGGATGATCGCGGTGAAGCCGTCGCGGGCGTAGCTCTCCACCCGCTTCCAGACGTTGAGCACCGAGCCGCAGGTCGTGTCCACCAGGACGCAGCCGAGCCCGCGCAGCCGCTCGAAGTCGCCCATGGTGACCCCGAAGGCTGGCAGGATCACCACGTCGTCCGGCGTGATCACCGAGAAGTCGAACTCTCCCGCCTCGCCCGGGGCGAGGAAGCGGACACCCATGTCCCGCAGCTTCTGGTTCACATGGGGATTGTGGATGATCTCGCCGACCAGATAGAGCCGGCGGTCCGGGAACTTGATCCTGGTCTCGTAGGCGTAGTCCACCGCGCGGTCCACGCCGTAGCAGAAGCCGAACTCCTCGGCCAGCCGCACGGTGACCTGGCGCCGTCCCTCGCCGAAGCTCGCCTCGTAGCCGCCGGCGCGGATGCGGTCGACCAGCGCGCTGTGGTACTCGGAGCGGATGAGCGGCTCGATCTCCTTGCGGAGCCCGAAGCCGCGGCGGAAGTAGTTCTGCTCCACGAAAATCGA
>DATLHD010000128.1:0-2265 GCA_035540075.1 Gemmatimonadales bacterium | reverse complement strand
ACGCGGGCGGAGAGCTCCTTGGCGGCCTTCTTCCGCAGCTTGCTGATGGCGGCGGCCTGCTTGATCAGCTCGGCCTCGGCGCGGGCGACGTCGGCGTCCAGCGCCTCGATCCGGGTGGAGTCGTCCTGCAGCTCCAGGAAGCGTTTCCGGGCCTCCTCGGCCCACTCCAGCACTTCGTCGATGCTCGGAGCATATTTGCGCACCAGCTTCGCCAGCGCAGCGCGTCGGTCCTCGATTTCGGCCAGCCGTTCCGGGCCCTCGGTGTCGAGGGCGGCCTGGTAGCTGGCAAGTTCGGTGGCGATGTCGTTGAGCAGGAAGCCCACCTCGGCCAGCCGGGCGGCCGCGGAGCCGAGCTCCTCGTCGTGTTCGGCGACGTGCTCGAGAGTGCGTTTGGCGGCGTCGACCAGCGCGGTGGCGTCGTTGCCGTCGCCGAAGTCCTCGGCAATGAGCGCCTGGTGTGCCGTGGAGGCCGCGATCCGGAGCTCCTCGACGTTGGCGAGCTTGACGGCCTCGGCCTTGAGCGACTCGTCCTCCCCCGGTTGCGGGTCGACGGCGTCGATTTCGGCGAGGGCAGCTTCCAGGGATTCGGCTTCGCGGAGGCGCTCTCGGGCGGCGCTCCGGAGTTCATCCAGCTCTGCCTGGCTGGATTTCCAGTGGGCGTGGAGCTCCTGGTAGCTGCCAAGTGTGGCGGCGAGGCTCTCCCCCGCGAACTTGTCGAGGGCTTCGCGCTGCGCGACCGGGCTCTTGAGCCGGATCTGTCCGGACTGGCCGTGGACCACCACGAGTGTTTCGCCGATCTCGCCGAGCACGCCCACAGGCGCCCCGCGTCCGCCGAGGTAGGCGCGGCTGCGTCCGTCCGCACCCACGCTGCGGGCTAGCAGCAGTTCGGCGTCGCCGTCGAACTCCTCGACCTCCGCCCCCGCCTCCCGGGCGCGCGCCACGGCCGGGTGCCCGGCGTCGAGCTTCACGGTGGCCTCCGCGGAGGCGCTTTTCGCGCCGCTGCGGACGGCGCCGGCATCGGACCGGGCGCCAAGCAGCAGCCCGACGGCGGTCACCACCATGGTCTTGCCGGCACCTGTTTCACCGGTCACGACGCTCAGGCCGGGGCCGAGGGGCAGCGTGGCGTCGGTAATGACGCCCAGGTCGCGGATTCTCAGTTCTTCAAGCATGGGTCACTTCGCAGTCGATGGATCGGTGGTCTCGCCCGGCCCCGCATACGGCTGCCCAGGCTGCGGCGGCGTGGGAAGCGGGGGCATCGGCCGGGGCGTGCGGATCACCGGCACCGGTCCGGTATGGATGGTGGCGGCCTGCGGCATGGGTCCGCGCCAGCCCTGGATGGGCAGTTCGAATTTGCGGACCAGCCTGCCGGAGAAAGGTGTCTGGTGCGTGCGGGCGAGCCGCACGGGCGTGGCGGAGCGGGTCACTTCCACGCGCGCTCCGGGCGGGAGGTCCACTGAGCGCCGGCCGTCGCACCACAGCACGCCCTGCGCATTGGTCCGGTTCAGGATTTCCACTGCGAGCCGGGACCGGGGCGAGACCACCAGCGGCTTGGCGAAGAGTGCGTGGGCGCTGATCGGGACGATCAGCAGCGCCTCGACCTCGGGCCACACCACCGGGCCCCCGGCCGAAAACGCGTAGGCGGTGGATCCGGTGGGGGTGGCCAGGACAACACCGTCGCAGCCGAAGGAGGTGAGGGGGCGTTCGTCGACTTCGGTGACAACCTCGAGCATCCGTTCCCGGTTGCCCTTCTCGATCGCGGCCTCGTTGAGGGCCCAGGTGTGCCAGATTTTTTGCCCGCGGACCCAGACCTGGACGTCAATGGTCATCCGCTCTTCCACGGTGTACTCGCGGCTCGCGATCCATTCGACGGTCTGGGCGAGGTCCGCCCGCTCGCTCTCGGCGAGGAATCCGACGTGGCCGAGGTTGACGCCGAGCAGCGGCACGTCGACTTCACGCACCAATTCCGCCGCGCGGAGGATGGTCCCGTCACCGCCAAGCACCATCACGAGTTCGACGTCGGGCAACATCACGTGGTCGTGGAGAATTTCGACCGGCTGGTCGAGGCGTCCGAAGAAGCGGACCATGTCGCCGAGTTCGGTTTTGAGCATCACGGGAACGATGCCGGCGTCGTGGAGCCGGGCGCACGCTTCCCAGGCAGCCTTGAGGGACTCCTCGCGGCCTGTGTGGGCAAGGATGAGGACGCGCCTGCTCATCGGGTTCCGCCTTCTGGTGCTTCTAGTACTTGGGCCAGATTGTTCCGAGTAA
>DATLHD010000127.1:0-15243 GCA_035540075.1 Gemmatimonadales bacterium | reverse complement strand
GCACCGCGGCTCCCACCGCGCGGGTCATGGAGGTCCCCGCGATGGAGGCGTTCAACCGGGCGCTGGCCAAGGGGACCCGAGCCCGCTCAGGCGCCCCGGGGCCCCGCTACTGGCAGCAATGGGCGGACTATCGGCTGGCGGCGGAGCTGAACCCGACGTCCAAGCGTCTGGCCGGTACGGCCGCGATCCGGTACTACAACCGCTCGCCCGACACCCTCGCGGTCGTCTACGTCCAGCTACTGCACAACATTTTCGCCCCGGAAGCCCGCCACAACACCGCCGTGCCCTGGGCAGTCGAGGGGTACCAGCTCTCCAAGGTTGCGGCCCAGGGCCAGACCCTCGCGGACGGCAAGGGTGAGGGCCCCGGATACCAGGTGGACGGGACGATCATGCAGATCCGGCTGCCCCAGCCACTCCCTCCCGGCGGCACTGCCGACCTCGACTTCGGCTACCGCATCCGGATCCCGCCCGACGGCGCGCCTCGCGGTGGTCAGGACGGCGAGGTCTACTACATCAGCTACTGGTATCCCCAGATGGCGGTGTACGACGATATCAACGGGTGGCAGATCGACCAGTACTATGGAAACGCCGAGTTCTACATGGGCTACGGCAACTACGACGTGAACCTCACCGTGCCCGCGGGCTGGTTGGTCACTAGCACCGGCACCCTGACCAACGCCGCGGATGTGCTAACCGAGCAGACCCGGGCCCGGGTGGACTCGGCCATGCACGCGAAGGAGATCGTGCACGTGGTGACCGCGGACGACCGCGGGGCGGGGAAGGCGACGACCGCCGGCAAGGACGGCAAGCTCACCTGGCGCTTCCGGGCGGAAAACGTGCGCGACGTGGCCTGGGGGGCCTCGGCCAACTACCTGTGGGATGCGACCAACGCGGTGGTCGGTGACGCGAACGGCGATGGTGCGCCGGATACCAGCCGGGTGGACGCCTTCTGGCGGCCGGAAGCGGAGCGGAGCCACTGGGACCAGGCAGCCCGTTACGGCCGGCACTCGGTCGAGTTCCTCTCGCGGTACCTGTGGCCATACCCCTATCCGCACATGACCGCGGTGGATGGCCCCACGTCTTGCGGCGGCATGGAGTACCCGATGATGACCTGCATCGGGGGACAGTGGGACACGCTCACCATGTACGAGGTGGTGGTCCACGAGATCGCCCATATGTGGCATCCGATGCAGGTGGGCTCGGACGAGAAGCACTTCGCCTGGATGGACGAGGGCTTCGCCCAGTACGACCAGTCCCAGGCGATGGCGGACTTCTTCAAGGGCTATGACGACGAGGCGGAGAACCGGGAGCCGTACATCAACCTCGCCATCGCGGGCGGGGAGGTGGAGCTGATGCGCCACGGCGACCGGTACCCGAACTACACCGCCTACGGCACCGCGAGCTATTACAAGACCGCCACCACGCTGGTCGCGCTCCGCAGCATCCTCGGCAAGGAGACGTTCGAGAAGGCTTTCCGGGAGTACGGCAAGCGGTGGCAGTACAAGCACCCGATGCCCTATGACTTCTTCAACACGGTGGAGGATGTCGCGGGACGGGACCTCTCCTGGTTCTGGCGCGAGTGGTTTTTCGAGACCTGGAAGCTGGACCAAGCCATCGACACCGTCGCCACCGTTGGGGACTCGCTCGAGGTGGTGGTGGAGAACCGCGGCAAGGCCCTCATGCCGGTGCACCTGGTGGTCACGAGGAGCAGCGGAGAGCCGCAGAAGGTGGAGATCCCAGTGAGCGCCTGGTTCACCGGGGAGAAGAAGGCCTCGGTCAGGATCGCGCAGAAGCCGACGATCAAGACGATCGAGATCGATCCGGACCGGGAGTTCCCGGATATCGAGTGGGGGAATGGAGTGTGGCCGCGGTAGGGACGGTAGGTGTCCCCCGCTGTCATCCCGAGCGAAGCGAGGGATCCTGCCCGCACCGGCAAGATCCCTCGCTTCGCTCGGGATGACAGGCTATGCGGACCGCCTTACCGCCTTACCGCCTTGCGATCATCTTCTGGAGATGACGCTGCCGAATTTCCTCATCATCGGTGCCCAGAAGGCCGGCACCTCGGCGATCTACGCCTACCTTTCCCAGCACCCCCAGGTGTTCGCGAGCGAGATCAAGGAACCGGCATTCTTCGCCTTCGAAGGCTCCGAGGTGAGCTTCGCCGGTCCAGACGATGTGCGTGCACTGCGCTACATCGTACGTGACCTCGAGCGGTACCGGCAGCTATTTCAGAAGGCGGGGGACGGAGTTCGAGCCGGGGAAGCGTCTACCATCTACATGTATGCCCCGCAGGCAGCCGAGAGGATCCGTCATTACATCCCGAACGCGAAACTGATCGCGGTGCTTCGGGACCCCGTCGATCGTGCCTACTCCGCCTACCGGCACCTGGTTCGCGACGGTCGCGAGTCACTGTCCTTCGAGAAGGGGCTTGCCGCCGAGCCGAGCCGGACGGCCACGAACTGGCACCCGATCTTCCACTACAAGCAGCGCGGATTCTACTACGCACAGCTGCGGCGTTTCTTCGAGCTCTTCAGTCGAGAGCAGATCGCGGTGTATACCTACGACGAGTTCAAGGCCGACCCCCGAGCCCTGCTGAAGTCGTTGTTCGTCTTTCTGGGTATCGACCCCGACTTCCGGCCGGACTTGTCGGTGCGGCACAACGTCTCGGGTATCCCGAGATCCCGTCTCCTCCATGCGATTATCGGCCGCCCCAGCAGGGCCAAGGACCTGGTGAAGCGTCTGCTGCCGGCCGGGGCGGCGAGACTGCACGCGGCGCTCATGAGTCGAAATATCGAGGTGAGCGAGCCGCGCATCGCTAAAGAGACCGAGCGGGTGCTACGGGAGGAATACCGGGAGGACCTTCTCCAGCTCGAGTCCCTTATCGGGCGAGATCTCTCGGCCTGGCGTACGGGACCTTAGTCCAGATACGGTCGCCTTTGACGGCCATCTTGGGTCAGAATGCGAACCTTGATGAACGGAAGGCTGTGGCGATGACGCTACCGAATTTCCTCATCATCGGCGCCCAGAAGGCCGGCACCACGGCGATCTACGACTACCTCTCGCAGCATCCCCAGGTGTTCACGAGCGAGCTCAAGGAGCCGGGATTCTTCGCCTTCGAAGGCGGGCGGCTGAGCTTTGCCGGTCCCCACAATGTGCGTGCCGAGCGTAACAGCGTACGTGACATCGATCGGTACCGGGAGCTATTCCGGAAGGTGGGGAACAGACCGCGAGCCGGGGAGGCGTCCACCATCTACATTTGTGTTCCCCAGGCGGCCGAGAGGATCCGTCATTACGTCCCGAACGCCAAACTGATCGCGGTGCTTCGGGACCCCGTCGATCGGGCCTACTCCGCGTACCGCCACCTCGTTCGCGACGGTCGCGAGACCCTGTCCTTCGAGGAGGGGCTCGCGGCCGAGCCGAGCCGGACGGCCGCGAACTGGCGCCCGGGCTACTACTACAAGCAGCTCGGATTCTACTACGCCCAGCTGCGGCGGTACTTCGCGCTCTTCAATCGCGAACAGATCGCGGTGTATACCTACGACGAGTTCAAGGCTGACCCCCGGGCCCTGCTGAAGGCGATGTTTGCCTTTCTGGATGTCGACCCCGACTTCCACCCGGACATGTCGGTGTGGCACAACGTCTCGGGTATCCCGAGATCCCGTCTCCTCCACACGATCTTCGGCCGGCCCAACAGGGCCAAGGACCTGGCGAAGCGGCTGCTGCCGGCCAGGGCGGCGCGCCTGTACGGGGCGCTCATGAGTCGAAATATCAAGGTGAGCGAGCCGAAGATCGCCCGGCATACTGAGCAGGCGTTGCGGGAGGAATACCGGGAGGACCTTCTCCGGCTCGAATCCCTGCTGGGGCGGGATCTCTCGGCCTGGCGGACAGGACGCCAATCCTGATACTGACCGCCTGACCGCCTGACCGCCTGACCGCCTGCCCCTGCCGACACTACCTTTCCCCCATGTCCCGGCTCCTGATCGTTGCCAACCGCCTCCCGGTCACCGTCCGCCTTACGCCCGGTGGCGTCGAGGTGGAGCGGAGCACGGGGGGGCTCGCCACCGGCCTCTCCCGCCCCCACGAGCAGTCCGGCGGGCTCTGGATCGGCTGGTCCGGGGCGGGGGACGATCTCAGCCCCGCGCAGCGAGCGCAGCTCGAGGCTCAGCTCTCCTCCCAGCGCCTCGTCGGGGTGCCGCTCAGCGCGGACCTCGTCACCCGCTACTACGAGGGCTACTCCAACGGGGTGCTCTGGCCTCTGTTTCACTATCTGCTCGACCAGGTCCCGCTCCAGGCCAGCGATTGGGACGCCTACGTGCAGGCCAACGAGCAGTTCGCCGAGGTGGTGGCGGCGCAGTACCGGCCCGGCGATCTGGTCTGGATCCACGACTACCAGCTCCTGTTGCTGCCGGGGCTGCTCCGTCGCCGGCTGCCGGATGCGCGAATCGGGTTCTTTCTCCACATCCCGTTTCCCTCCGAGGAGCTGTTCCGAACCCTTCCGGCTCGCCGACAGCTCCTCGAAGGCCTCCTCGGCGCCGACCTGGTCGGCTTTCACACCCCCACCTACCTCCGCCACTGCGCCACCGCTCTCACCGACATCCTGGGCCTCACCGTGGACATCGACCGGGTGCAGCTCCCCGGCCGTGAAGTGCGGCTCGGCGTCTTCCCGATGGGCGTGGACGCGAGCCTGTTCCAGAATCTCTCGCGCAACCCCGCCGTCGAGGCCGAGGCGGAGGCGCTCCGCGGCGATGGGAGCGTGCGGATCCTGGTGGGGGTCGATCGGCTCGACTACACCAAGGGCATACCCCGCCGGCTCCTCGCCTACGAGAAGATGCTCCAGACTCACGCCGAGCTTCGGGAGAAGGTGCGCCTGGTGCAGGTGGCGGTGCCCTCCCGCACCGGGGTCGAGGCCTACCAGGACTTCCGCTCACTGGTGGACGGCCTGGTGGGCCGTATCAACGGGGCTTTCGGCACGCCGAGGTGGGTGCCGGTCCACTACATCTTCCGCGGGCTTTCCGCCGAGGATCTGGTCGCGATCTACCGGGCGGCGGACGTGATGCTGGTGACGCCCCTGCGCGACGGGATGAACCTGGTCGCCAAGGAGTTCGTTGCTTCCCGGACCGACGGCGACGGGGTCCTGGTGCTGAGCGAGTTCGCGGGCGCCTCATGGGAGCTGCCGGAGGCGCTGCAGGTGAACCCGTACGATACCGAGGGCACCGCGGAGGTCATCTTCCGCGCGCTCATGATGGAGCCGGAGGAGCGCCGGGCTCGCCTCGCGCCGCTGCGTGAGCGGGTGGCGACCTTCGACGTGCACCGCTGGGTGTCGTCCTTCCTCGAGCAGCTCGAGCGGGTGACGGAGCCCGCGGCCAGGGCGCTGTCGCCCATCGCCGGTGAGGCCGCGCTGCGCGACGAGCTCACCACGTCGCTCGAGCGCAACGACGAACTGCTGCTCCTGCTCGACTACGACGGCACGCTGATGCCGTTCACGGCGACTCCCGAGCTGGCCCGGCCCGACGCGGCGCTCGTCCGACTGCTCCGCTCGCTTGCCGGCCGCCCCGACACCGAAGTGCACATCGTGAGCGGCCGGGGCCGTGAGGCGCTGGAGCAATGGATCGGCGGCCTGCCGATCTGGCTCCACGCCGAGCACGGCTTCTGGTCCCGCCCGCCCGGGCAGGCGGAATGGACGCCGGTCGCCGACATCCATGCCTCCTGGCGTGAGCCGGTGCTTGCCATCCTCCGCGACTTCACCGCCCGCACGCCCGGATCGCTCATCGAGGTGAAAGCGGTGGCGATCGCCTGGCACTATCGCATGGCCGACCTCGAGACCGGCGCCCGGAGGTCCAACGAGCTCCGGATCCATCTCAACCAGCTCCTGAGCAACCAGCCGGTCGAGATTCTGGCGGGCAACCGGGTGCTGGAGATCCGGCCCTATGGGGTCCACAAGGGCGGGATCCTCGCGCCGATGTCGCCGGAGCGGGAGGCGCGCACCACCATTCTCGCGATCGGCGACGACCGCACCGACGAAGATCTCTTTACCTCGCTCTCGCCCGATGCCATCAGCGTGAAGGTCGGGCCCGGCTCCACCCGCGCGCGCTTCCGGCTGGAGAGCACCTCGTCGGTGCGTGCGCTGCTCCAGATGCTGGTGGAGACGGGCGTCCGGGAGCACCTGGCCTAGACATGAGCACCCTCTCCCCGCCGGTGTCCGAGCGCGACCATGTGGTCGGCCCCGCGGACGCGCGCGTCACCCTGGTGGAATACGGGGACTTCGAGTGCCCCTTCTGCGGGGCGCTGCACCCGGTGGTCCAGGCCGCGAGGAAGTCCTTCGGTGGGAACCTGCGCTTCGCGTTCCGGCATTTCCCCCTGCGGTCCTCGCATCCGCATGCGCTGGCCTCGGCGAAGGCGGCGGAGGCCGCGGGCGAGCAGGGGAAATTCTGGGAGATGCATGACCGCCTCTACCGCCGGCAAACCGAGCTGACCGACACCGACCTCGAGCGCCACGCCCGCGAGCTCGGCCTGGACGTGGACCGATTCCGCGGGTCGCTGGGCGCGCGGGCGCACGAGGTCCGGATCCGCGAGGACCTGGCGAGCGCGAGCCAGAGCGGCGCGAAGGGCACCCCGTCACTCTTCATCAACGGCGAGTTCTACGAAGGCCCGCTCGAGCGCGAGGCGATCTTCGCGGCGCTCGCGCGTGCCGCGCTGGCGGTGGTGCCCTGAGCGAGGAAGCATGGCCCAACATCGGATGAGCAGCGAAGCCGCGCAGACCGCCGCGCGCGAGATCGGACGCCTGACGATACTCCGGCTCACGGTGTACTACGTGATGGCCGGGATCCTCATCATGTGCCTGTCCGCGCTCCTACCCCTCGGGTCGATCGGACCCATTCCGGCGGAGCCGCCCGCCGACATGCAGGGAGCGATCGAGTGGTTCAAGGGCCAGGTGGCCATGTTCCCCAAGGGGGCGCCGGTCTGGCTCGATGCCCTGTTCCAGATGATCGCCGCCTTTCTCCTGGTGCTGCCGCTCGCGTTCGTGTACGTGCGGACCCGCACCCGGCTCAAGTTCGACCATTCGCTGATCCAAACCGTCATCGTGCTCCCGATCGTGGTCACGGCGATCCTGGTCGTGGTGCGCGACAGCCTCGCCCTCGCTTTCAGCCTCGCGGGCATCGTCGCCGCGGTCCGCTTCCGGAACACGCTCAAGGAGTCGGGCGACGCGGTATACATCTTCGGCTCGATCGGCATCGGGTTCGCCAGCGGCATCCACGCCATCTCGGTGGCCGGGGTCCTCTCGGTCGTGTTCGTGGTGGTGGAGCTGGCGCTCTGGAAGTTCGATTTCAGCGCCGAGTTCGAGCGGACCTTCGCCCGGCTGTGCATGCCTTCGGGCGCCGATATGGCGGATGTGCCCGGCTACCGAGGCGAGCCCGAGCCCACCCCGGCGGGGAACGGGGCAGGGCAGGCGCATCCCGACCGGGACGGGGCCGGCCGCTCCGCACTGCTCCGGATCTATGTGGACCAGGTGGATGCCGCGCGTCCGAAGATCGAGGCGGTGCTGGAGCGGGACGCGAAACACTGGACACTGGAGCAGATCGTGGCCGGCACCGGGAACACGCCGGAGCTGACCTATCGGGTGCGGGCCCGGAAGAGCGTGGGGTTGGACGCTCTCCGGGAGCACTTGCTACGGGATGCCGCGCCCCACGTCGTCGCGGCGGACGCCCCCGAGTCCTGACGAGATTCTGTCATTCCGCGCATGGCTCATGCGCGAGGGCCGGTGCTACATATGGCCCATGAGCCAACAACCCACCCTCCGGCCGGCCCTCGGCCCGCTCGCCCTCACCATGCTCGGCGTCGGCGCGGTCATCGGGACCGGCATCTTCGTCCTCACGGGTACCGCCGCCTCCAATCACACCGGTCCCGCGCTGGTCATCTCCATGATCGTGGCGGCGGTCGCCTGCGGGCTCGCCGGCCTCTGCTACGCGGAGCTGGCCGCGATGATTCCCATCGCGGGGAGCGCGTACACCTACGCCCAGGCGTCCGCGGGGCAGTTCGTAGCCTGGATCATCGGATGGGACCTGGTGCTGGAGTACGCGCTGAGCGCCTCGACCATCGCCGTCGGCTGGTCCGGCTATTTCGTTAGCTACATGCGGGACCTCGGCGTACACATCCCGCCGGAACTCACCGCCGCGGCAGGCTCCACCGCGGTGGGACCAGGGGGGTTGCCGGTCGCGGGCGTGTTCAACCTGCCGGCGACGATCGTGGTGCTGCTGGTGGCCGGACTCCTGCTGATCGGCATCAGCCAGTCGGCGAAGGCCAACACGGTTCTGGTGATCGTCAAGGTGATGGTGCTGATCCTCTTCGTCGCGTTGGGCGCGTCGTACGTGCAGCGGGAGAACCTGACCCCGTTCCTCCCGCCCAACACCGGGACGTTCGGCGAGTTCGGCTGGAGCGGGGTGATGCGCGGCGCGGCGATCATGTTCTTCGCCTATATCGGCTTCGACGCGGTCTCCACGGCCGCGCAGGAGGCGAAGAACCCGCAGCGTGACATGCCGGTCGCCATCCTCGCTTCCCTCGCGATCTGTACCGTCCTCTACATCGCGGTCGCCCTGGTGCTCATGGGCATCGTGCCCTATCGCCAGCTCGACGTAGCCGACCCTCTCGCCGTGGGAATCGACGCCACGGGACTCACCTGGTTCAGCCCGGTGGTGAAGATCAGCGCGATCTTCGGGCTGTTCAGCACCATGCTGGTGCAGCTGCTGGGACAGAGCCGGATCTTCTACGCCATGAGCCGTGACGGGCTCCTGCCCGAGATGTTCGGCCGGGTGCACCCCCGCTTCCGCACCCCGCATCTGAGCACCATCATCACTGGAAGCGTCGTGGCGGTCGCGGCCGGGGTGCTGCCCCTCACCGCGCTCAGCCAGCTGGTCAGCATCGGCTCCTATCTGGCCTTCACCTTGGTCTGCATAGGGGTGGTGATCCTGCGCCGGACGCGGCCGGACCTGCACCGGCCGTTCCGTGTCCCCGGCGTGCCCTACGTGCCGATCCTGGGCGCGCTGGTCTGTGTCTCCCAGATGGCGAGCCTCCCCTGGGCCACCTGGGAGCGGCTGATTGTGTGGCTGATCATCGGTCTCGCGATCTACTTTGTATACAGCCGGCGGCGCGCGCGGGAGAAGCAGCAGGAGCTCGCGGCCGCAGCGGTGGGATAACAGGCTGTCATCCCGAGCGGATGCGAGGGATCTTGCCCGCCCCGGCAGGACCCCTCGGTCGCTGCGCTCCTTCCGGATGACGGCATAGGGACCAATCATGCACCGTGCTTCGCGCTCGCTCGTGGTCCTCCTCGGCCTCACCCTCGTCCTCGCGGCGCTCCTCGCCTACGAGGCCCAGCGCGCCACTCGCTCCCACCGGGTCACCGCGGAGCGGGCTCTCCGCGACTACGCTACGGTCGCGGCGCTCGAGCTCGCCGTGGCGAGCTCGGAAGCGCTGGGGACCCGCGTGTCCGCCGCGCTGGATCCGGTCGTGGGGAGCCCGGCCGCCTCACCCTACGACCCGCTGACACCCGCCGCCACGATCGCGGCGATGGCTGCCGATCTGCTGCCTTGCCCGGGGGAGGACTCCGCCCGGAGCTGGTTCGCCTACGACTTCAGCAGCGGCAGCCTCTCCCTCGCGGGTGCCGCGGACCCGGCGATCGAGGTCTGGCTCCGCCGCGCGGTGGTTCCCGGCGGCCGGGGAACAACCCTCGCCTGGGGGCGAGGCCCGACCGAGGGCAGAGTGGCCGTGTACGGGGTCAAGCAGCTGCGCTACAGCGGCTACGCGGTGCACGACGCGCCGCTCGCCGCGTATGGCGTGGTGACGTGTGCCGGCGCGCTGCGTCCGTTCATCGCCGCGGCGTTCGAGGGGCACCCGCTGCTGCCGCACTCGGTGTCGGGCGGTCTGCGCAACGCGGCGCTCGCAGCGGTCGAGGTGCGCACGCCGGAAGGAGCGCCGCTGCTCCGCCTGGGCAACGCGGACGCCGAGGGGTACGCCGGCGACACGGTGACCGCGGCGCCGGGTGGCCCCGTGTTCCAGGCCGTGCTTCCATCGGCGGCCGCCGGCCAGCTCGCGGTGACGCGGCCGGCGTCGCGGCTGCCGCTCCTCCTGGCGCTGCTCGCCGTGACCGCGGCGCTCGCCGCCGTGGCCCTGCGCCAGCTCCGCCGCGAGGGAGAGCTGGCGCGACTCCGGGCCGACTTCACCTCCAGCGTCTCCCACGAGCTGCGCACCCCGCTCACCCAGATTCTCCTCTATGCCGAGACGCTGGAGCTGGGCCGCGCCGCCGGGGAAGGTGAGCGGAGGCGCGCCCTGGGCGTGATCGTGCAGGAGGCTCGGCGGCTGGCCCACCTGGTCGAGAACATCCTGCAGTTCTCCCGCGCGGAGCGTCGGATGGTGCGGGTGCGGACCGAGGTCCGTCGCCTCGCCCCGCTGCTACGGGAGACGGTGGACCGCTTCGCGCCGCTCGCCGGAGGGGTGGATCGTTTCGCCTTCGAGGTCGAGGAGACGCTCGCGGCGCCGGTGCACGCGGACTCGCTGCGCCAGATCGTCATCAACCTGCTCGACAACGCGGCCAAGTACGCTGGCGACGGTCCCGTGACGTTGCGCGCCACGCTCGCCGAGGGTCGTGCCAGGCTCGAGGTGGAGGACGCCGGGGCGGGCATCGCGCCGCGGGACCGGATGAGGGTCTGGGAGCCCTACGTCCGGCTCGAGCGCTCGCCCGCGGTTGCGGGAAGCGGAATCGGGCTCGCGGTCGTTCGGGAGCTGGCCGCCGCGCACGGCGGGGCATGCTGGGTAGAAAACGCGCCGGGCGGCGGCGCGATATTCGTGGTAGAGCTGCCGGAGGGACGGCGCGTGGCGGCGGTGGAGGCCGCCTGAATGGCCCGCGTGCTCGTGATCGAGGACAACCAGAACCTGGCGGAAGGCCTGCGCACCAACCTCGAGTTCGAGGGCCACCAGGTCGAGCTGGTAGGTGACGGGACCGGCGGACTGATCCGTGCCCGCACCCGGAGTCACGACCTGATCGTGCTCGATCTCATGCTGCCAGGCATGGATGGGTTCCGGGTGCTGGAGGGGCTGCGCGCGGAAGGGGTCGCCACTCCGGTGCTCGTGCTGACGGCTCGGGGCGACGAGGCCGACAAGGTCCGCGGGCTGCGGGGTGGTGCCGACGACTACGTGACCAAGCCGTTCGCCCTCCGCGAGCTGCTCGCCCGAGTGGAGGCGCTGCTCCGCCGCGCCCGCGCCGTATCGGAGCAGCGCGAGGCGCCGGTGGGCGGCTTCCGATTTGGGGACGTGGCCGTGGACCCGGCCACCCGGGTGGTCACCCGCGCCGGCCGTCCCGTGCCCCTCCGGCCCAAGGAGTACGACCTGCTTGGCGCGCTCATCCGGAGGCGCGGCGGGGTCGTCGCGCGACATGAGCTGCTGCGTGAGGTGTGGGGCTACCACGAGAGCGTGCTCAGCCGGACGCTGGACACCCACGTCGGCGAGCTGCGGCGGAAGCTGGAGCAGGATCCCGGCGCGCCGCGGTACATCCTCACCGTTCGCAAGACCGGCTACCGGCTGGCCCTGGAACAGGAGCACGAACGGTGAGAGGTGAAAAATGAAACGGGGGTCGTGAGCCCTCTTTTGCTTTCGCCTTTCACGTTTCACGCTCCTCCCACACTTTTCTCCCATGGCTCCAATCCGCGAAGAGACCCTCGATCCCGCCGACTGGGGCGAGCTCCGAGCGCTCGGCCACCGGATGGTGGACGACATGATGGACTACCTCGAGGGTGTGCGCGACCGGCCCGTGTGGCGTCCGATGCCCGCCGAGACACGCGCGGCGCTCGACGAGCCGACGCCCCGCGGGCCCACCGATGCCGCCGAGGTCTACCGCCAGTTCCGCGAGCACGTCCTTCCGTATCCCAACGGCAACATCCACCCTCGGTTCTGGGGCTGGGTGATGGGCACCGGAACGCCGCTCGCGATGCTCGCCGACATGCTGGCCTCGGGGATGAATCCCCACCTGGCCGGCTACGACCAGGCGCCCGCGCTGGTCGAGCGGCAGGTGATCCGCTGGATGGCGGAGCTGCTCGGCTTCCCGGCAGAGAGCAGCGGCTTGCTGGTGAGCGGCGGCACCGTGGCCAACCTGCTGGGTCTGGCAGTGGCGCGGAACGCCCGGGCCGGGTTTGACCTGCGCGCCGAGGGGCTGCAGCGGCCGAACACGCCCCGCCTCCTGGTCTACGGCTCGAGCGAGACGCACAGCTGGTCGAAGAAGGCGTGCGAGCTGCTGGGCCTGGGTGACAGCGCGCTCCGGCGCATTCCGGTGGACGACGAGTATCGGGTGGATGTCGCGGCGCTCCGCGCCGCGATCGCGAAGGACCGCGCCGCCGGCCACCGGCCGATCTGTGTGATCGGGAACGCGGGGACGGTCAACACCGGTGCCACCGACGATCTGCAGGCGCTCGCCTCGATCTGCCGCGAGGACGACCTCTGGTTCCACGTGGACGGGGCCTTCGGCGCGTTCGCCGCGATGGTGCCTTCGCTCCGTGCGAGCGTTGCCGGGATGGAGCAGGCCGACTCGATCGCGGTGGATCTCCACAAGTGGGGCTACCTGCCCTTCGAGGTCGGACTGGTGCTGGTGCGCCACCCCGACGTTCACCGCGCCACTTTCGCGATCTCGTCGAGCTACCTCGACGCCACGCCGCGCGGGATCGTCGCCGGCGGCTTCCCCTTCGCCGATCTGGGCGTGCAGCTCTCCCGGGGGTTCCGCGCGCTCAAGGTGTGGATGTCGCTCAAGGCGCACGGGTCCGACGCCTGGGGCCGGCTGGTCGAGCAGAACGTGGCCCAGGCGCGCCACCTCCGCGACCGGGTGCTGGCCGAGCCGCGGCTGGAGCTCCTGGCGCCGGTGCCGCTCAACGTGGTCTGCTTCCGGTACGTGGCGCCGGGGCTGGACGCCGCGGCGCTGGATGCGGTGAACGAGGAGATCCTGCTCCGGGTCCAGGAGCGCGGCATCGCGGTGCCCTCGAGCACGGTGCTCGGCGGGCGGTTCGCGCTTCGAGTCGCCATCACCAATCATCGCAGCAGGCTGGAGGACTTCGACCTGTTCGTGGATGCGGTGCTGTCGATCGGAGCGGAGCTGAGGGCGGACTGACGATGCGTCTCGAGACCCTGCTGGTCCATGCCGGGCACGCGCCCGATCCCGCCACCGGCGCCGTGAGTCCGCCGATCCACCTGTCCACCAACTTCGCGCGCGAGCCGGACAACTCGCTCCCCCACGGCTATCTCTACGCCCGGAGCGAGAATCCCAACCGGGTGGCGCTGGAGCAAGCGCTCGCCCCCTTGGAAGGGGGCGCCGTTGCGCTCACCTTCGCCTCGGGCATGGCGGCGACGACGGCCGTGTTCCAGTCGCTCCAGTCGGGGGACCATGTGATCGTGCCGGCCGACGCCTACTACGGCACCGCGAAGGTGCTGCGCGAGGTGTTCGCCCGCTGGGGACTGGCGAGCAGCTTCGTGGACATGACCGATCCCGGCACCGTCGAGCGCGCCCTCACCCCGCGCACACGGCTGCTCTGGGTCGAGACGCCCTCCAATCCCGCGCTCGCGGTCACCGACATCGCCGCGATCTGCCGAGTCGGACACGCCGCCGGCGCCCTGGTCGTGTGCGACAACACCTGGGCGACGCCGCTGCTCCAGCGTCCCATCGAGCTGGGGGCGGACGTCGTGATGCACGCGACGACCAAGTACCTGGCGGGGCACGGCGACGTGACGGGCGGCGCGCTGGTGCTGCGTGAGGAAGGGGAGCTGGCGGCGCGACTCCGGACGGTGCAGACGGTCGGCGGCGCGGTGCCGTCGCCCCTGGACTGCTGGCTGGTCCATCGCGGGATGCGCACGATGGCCCACCGGATGCGGGGGCACTGCGACAACGCCGAGCGGGTGGCCGAATTCCTGGCAGGGCATCCCGCGGTCGAGATGGTGCATTATCCCGGGCTGGCGAGCGACCCCGGCCACGAGGTCGCGGCTCGCCAGATGCGGCGCTACGGCGGGATGGTCTCGGTACGGATCCGCGGCGGTGCGGGTCCCGCCCTGGGCGTGGTCTCGCACGTCAGGCTCTTCACACGGGCCACTAGCCTGGGCGGTCCGGAGAGCCTGATCGAGCACCGAGCATCGGTCGAAGGACCCGGCAACACCACGCCGCCGGGTCTGTTGCGGATGTCGATCGGACTGGAGCACCCGGATGACCTGATCGAGGACCTCGATCAGGCGCTCGGGACCGCCTGAGCGGGCTCGCTACTCTCCGGCGAGCGCCGACGGTTGGATGTGCCGGATGGCCCGCCGGGCGGCGGCGGCGATCTCGTCGTTGATCTCCTCGAACATCATCTGCTTGAGCCGGGGCACCGCGGCCGCCGCCTCGGGACCGATCTCCCCGAGGGCAACCGTGACCGGGAAGCGCACCGCCGCGTCGGGGTCGTCGAGCGCCTCGATCAGGGCGGGGACGGCGGGCTTGGCCGCCGGGCCAAGGCCGGCGATCTCGTAGGCAGCGGCGTTCCGCGTTGCCGGAGCGGCCGCCTTGAGGTCGGAGATCAACTCGCTCAGGGGGCGTCCCCCCGCGACGGGCTCCTTGCCCCCCGCGGCGTTCTGCGCCGAGGCGCCGCCGGTCGTCAGGGCGAGGATCAGGGTGAGGGCGCCGAGGGCGCGAGCGAGCATGAGTCCTCCAAGAGTCATCGGTAAGGCGTCTGACCGAAATATAGACCTCTCGGGCACAGCGCCGTTTCCGGTCGCACACTGGCGCGGAAACCCCGGCTCCCCGATGCTTCCGGGCGGTCTGCCATCTCACCCTCATCCCGGACGGCTTCGGCCATGATTCAGCCTCGTCTCCGTCTCCTGCTCGGACTCGCTCTCGCAGTCGCCCCGTCGGCATCACTCCACGCGCAGGCTTCGGGGCTGGCCGGGACTTACCGAGCCGCCGCCGACAGCCTCATCCACGCGGCCACTCGGGACAGCGCCGCCTACGGGCGCCTTGCCCGGCTGGTGGATGGATTCGGGCACCGGGAGTCCGGATCGCGCAGCCTTGAGGCGGCGATCGACTGGATCCTCTCCGAGATGAAGAGGGATGGCCTCCAGAACGTTCGGGGCGAGCCGGTGCAGGTCACCCACTGGGTGCGCGGTATGGAGTCGGCGGTGCTGGCCAAGCCCCGGCTCGACACCCTGCACATGCTGGGACTCGGCGGAAGCGTGGCGACGCCGACAGGCGGG
>DATLHD010000126.1:0-13035 GCA_035540075.1 Gemmatimonadales bacterium | reverse complement strand
CGACTGCGGTACGTCTGCATTCCGGGCAGCCCCTTCACCGGATCCACGCTGCTCGGGACCCTCCTCAACGAGCACCCGGACTGCGCCTCGATCGGGGCTGCGGTCGGCCTGCCCCGTCGGCCGGACCTGACCACCTATCTCTGCTCCTGCGGCGCCCGGTTCCGCGAGTGCGAGTTCTGGCGGGACATCGCCGCCAGGACTACATCGCTGGGGTACCCGGTGAACGTGTTCGAGTCCGGATACTGGAACACCCACCTGCGTCTCTCCCGTCAGCCCACGCTCAATGCGCTGCTGGCCCGCTCCCTGGGCTCGGATCGGCTGAACGATGCGCGCGACGCGGTCGTCGCGCGGTGGCCGGGGGCCCGCGCCGCGATCCTGGGCATGGGGTGGAACTCATGGAGCCTGGCCACGGCGGTGCTGGCGAGGACCGGAAAGTCCGTGTTCATCGATACGTCCCGCGATCACCAGCGTCCCAAGTATCTGGCGATGCACTCGCGGCTCGAGGTGAAGGTCATCCACCTCTTCCGCGACCCTCGCGGCAATTCGGCGAGCATCATGAAGCACACGGGTGCCGACGCCGCCACCGCGGCCAAGCAGTGGAAGCACTACAACGTCGAAGCGCGGCGGGTTCGTCGCTATCTCCCCGAGAACGCGTGGCTGGCGCTGCGCTACGAGGACCTCTGCGCCGACCCGCACGCGGTATTCGACCGGATCTCGGATTTCCTTGGCGTCCCCCGGGCGGTGATCCAGATCGGGGCGCGAACGGGGAAGAGCCATATCATCGGCAACAAGATGCGTCTCAAGGCAGTGAGCGAGATTCGCGAAGACCGGTCCTGGGAGACTCGCCTGGACGAGGGAGACCTCGCCGTACTGGCGGACATCGCGGGAGCCACCAGCCGTGAGTTCGGCTATGACTGGCCCTGAGCCCACAGGACTGTTGTAGATTGCCCTAGCGCGCTCGGCTCACAAACGTGGGTCAGGCGCGTAAGTGTGTTTACCACTTCGGGATAGCTGGTGCAGAAGATTGCACGATCCGGGGTGGCCGAGGCATGGATCATGCGACGGCGGCCTGCAGATGACCAAGATCTCGAAGCCGATCATCATCCTGGGCACGGGCCGTTGCGGCTCGACGGTATTCCATCGGCTGCTGGCGCGGCATCCCCGCACGATGTGGCTCTCGGGTCTCTCCGACCGCTACCCCACACGCACCGACTGGAATCGTCGGGCGGTCTCGGGGATGCACCAGCCGCTGCTCCGCCGGCTCTTCGGCGGCAAGGTCCAGCCCAGCGAGGCGTACCTCTTCTGGGACTACCACGCCTACGGCTTCTCCGCGCCCTGTCGTGATCTCGTGCGTGGCGACGTCACGGCCCGGGTGCGAAAGCAGGTGCGCGGCGCGCTTGAGCCGATGCTCACTCCCGCGCACGATCGCCTGCTCCTCAAGATCACCGGCTGGCCCCGCATCGGATACCTGAGGGAGATCTTCGAGGACGCGCGCTTCGTCCACATCGTGCGCGACGGTCGCGCGGTGGCGAGCTCGCTGCTGCACGTGGATTTCTGGCGCGGCTGGCAGGGGCCTCACGGCTGGCGGGCCGGTCTTCTCTCGCCCGAAGATCAAGCCGCCTGGGAAGGCTACGCTCGCTCCTTCGTTGCCCTCGCCGGCCTCGAGTGGCGGATCCAGATGCGCGCGATCGACGCTGCCCGACGCGGATTGGGCCCCGACCAGTTTCTCGAGATCAGGTACGAGGACTTCTGCCGCCAGCCGTGGGAGACCTGTCGCCGGGTGGTGGAGTTCGCCGAGTTGCCGTCGTCACCGGTGTTCGAGCGCGAGGTCAAGGCCGAGCCCATCCGCGACATGACCAACCGTTGGCGGGGCGATCTCACCCAGCCGCAGCAGGACCTGCTCGACGACCTGCTCCGCGAGGATCTCCCGCGGTACGGCTACCAGGTCGCCGACAGTCCCGAACCCGCCCATGCGGCCGCGGGCCGCTAGCCACCCTTGACTCCTCGTAGCGCCAAAGGCGCGGGAGCGCCTCCCGGGCTGACCCGCCGCGCGATGGGCGGCATGGTCTGGACCTTCTCGGGCACCGGGATCCAGGTCGTGGTCCAGTTGCTCACCATCATGGCGCTGGGGCGCCTGCTCACGCCGGCGGAGTTCGGCCTGATGGGCGCGGCGACCGTCGTGATCGCCTGCTCCCAGATCGTCTCCCAGATCGGTGTGGGGCCCGCGATCATCCAGCGCAAGGTTCTGGAGCCGGTCCACCTGCGGGTGGCCGTCACCCTGTCCTTCGCGCTCGGCACCCTGCTCGGCGCGATCGTGTGGTTCGGGGCGGAGGCCATCGCGGCATTCTACCGGATGCCCGACCTGGTGCCGATCCTGCGCGCCGTCGCCTTCCTGTTCCCCCTCGATGGGCTCAACACCGTCGCCAAGGCCCTCCTCACGCGGGAACTCCGATTCCGGGAGTACGTGGCCCTGGACGCCGGCAGTTACATCGTCGGCTACGCCATCGTGGGTGTGGTCATGGCCTGGCTCGGGTTCGGCGTGTGGGCGCTGGTCGCGGCGCAGCTGGGCCAGGTGGCGCTTCGGGCGGTCGTGATGTACTGGGGCGCGCGGCACCCGCTCATGCCCAGTATCGACCGTCGCGCGGCCCGCCAGCTCCTCAGCTTCGGCTTCGGCCACTCGATGGCCCAGATCGGCCAGCTGCTCTCGCAGCAGGGCGACAACATGGTGGTCGGCCGCTGGCTCGGCGCCGCCCCGCTGGGCGTCTACGGTCGGGCGTACAACCTCATGGTGATGCCGGCGACCGCCTTCGGCCGGATCGTCAACCGGGTGCTCTTCCCGGTCATGGCGCAGGTGCAGGACGAGCGGCATCGCCTCGCGAACGCGTACGAGCGCTCGGCCGCGATCGTGGCGCTACTGTCGCTCCCGTTGAGCACGTTCCTTTGGGCGGTTGCTCCCGAACTGATCCCCATCGTGCTCGGCCCCGCCTGGGGAGCGGTCGTGCTGCCGTTCCGGCTCTTCAGCATCAGTCTGCTCTTCCGGATGAGCAGCAAAATCAGCGATGCCTGCACCAAGGCGGCGGGCGAGGTGTACAAGCGCGCCGTCATCCAGTTCGCCTATGCGGGAATGGTCGTGGTCGGGGCCATCATCGGGCAGCGCTGGGGCGTGGGTGGCGTCGCCGTCTGCGTGTCCATCGCGATGGGGATCAACTGGCTGAACATGGCCCAGCTGGCGAAGAAGGTGACGGGGCTCGACTGGGGCCGCTTCACCCGGGCTCACGTGCCGGCCGCGCTCCTGGCGATCGTGATCGGCGCCGCCGCGCTGCTCGCGGCCCAGGTGAGCCGCTCCGCTCACCTGCCCGCGGTTCCACTGGTCGCGATCGCCGGTCTGGCCTCGGCGGTCGCGGGGGCCGCGGTCGCCTGGATGAGCCCGGTGGCCTTCCTCGGGCCACACGGCACCTGGGCCTGGCGGGAGATCGAAGCGCTCGTACGGCGCCGCCGGCTCGCCGGCGCGAGGAAGTCCGCACCCGAGGCGGAAAACCTCGCACCGGTCGGGAAGGCCGGCCAGCCGTGAGCGCTCCCCGCACCGGTGCCCTCGAGGTCATCAAGACCCCGATGCGCGAGCTGCGTGCGGGGTATCGCCGCCTGACCGGGCCGCTCCGCGGCCTGCCGTCCGCGCTGATCATCGGCGCGCAGCGCAGCGGGAGCACGTCGCTCTTCAACTATCTCGCCCAACACCCCGACGTGCTTCCGCCCCTGGGCAAGGAGATTCACTACTTCGACCTGCACTACGCCCGCGGCCTGCGGTGGTATCGGGGGCGATTCCCCTTTGCCCATCGCTTGCGTCCGCCGGCGATCACCATCGACGCCTCCCCATACTACCTGGCGCACCCGCTCGCGGCGGAGCGAGCCCATCGGCTGCTCCCGGAGGTGAAGTTGGTGGCCCTGCTCCGGAATCCGATCGAGCGGGCCTTTTCGCATTACCAGCACGAGGTCCGGGATGGACGCGAGTCGCTCTCGTTCGCCGAAGCGATCGACCGCGAGGCGGAGCGCCTTGCCGGGGAGGAGGAACGACTGCAGCGCGACTCGGGCTACTACAGCTTCCAGCATCACCGATACTCGTACACCCGTCGCGGTCACTACCTCGAGCAGCTCGAGCGCTGGACCCGCTGGTACCCTCGCTCCCAGCTCCTGGTGCTCCAGAGCGAATGGCTCTTCCGGGATCCCACCGCCGCAAGCGCGGCCGTGTACGAGTTCCTGGGACTTTGCCCGCACCGCCTGGAGAAGTACAAGCCGTTCTACCAGGGCGCCTACGATCGCCGGATTCCGGCCGACATTCGGCGGCGCCTGGTGACATACTTTGAGCCGCACAACCGGGAGCTCTACCGGTGGCTGGGGCGGGAGCTCGACTGGGCATGAGCGCGCCCGCCCGGCAGGCGATCGCCTTCTTCCTCCCGGGGCTGCATGGCGGTGGGGCCGAGCGCATCGTCCTCAATCTCAGCCAGGGCATCGCCGAGCGCGGGCTTCCGGTCGATCTGGTCCTGGCGGCCGCCACGGGACCACTGCTCGACCAGGTCGCGCCGGGAGTGCGCACGGTGGACCTCGCGTCCCCGCGGGTGCTGCGGAGCATCGGCCCGCTCGCCCGCTACCTCCGGCGGGAGCGGCCCCGGTCGTTGGTCTCGTCGATGAGCCACGCCAATCTCGTGGCGCTCTGGGCCGCGCGGCTCGCCGGAACGGGAACGCCCGTGGTGGTCACCGAGCACAATACGATGTCGCAGTCCGCCCTGGAGCAGGGGTGGCTGGAGCGTACGCTCTGGCCGCCGGTGCTGCGCACCTTCTATCCCTGGGCGGGCCACGTGGTCGCGGTCTCGCGCGACGCCGCCGACGACTTCGCGCGCACGGTGGGCATCCCGCGGGAGCGGGTAGAGGTGATTTACAACCCGGTCATCATGCCGGGCATGAAAGCCCGCGCCCACCAGACGCCCGGCCACCCCTGGTTCGGCCCCGGCCAGCCGCCCGTGGTGCTCGGCATCGGGCGGTTCACGCGGCAGAAGGACTTCCCAACCCTCATCCGAGCATTCGCCGGCGTGCGGCGGCAGCGCCCCGTGCGGCTGATTATCCTGGGGGAAGGCGAGGACCGTGGCGCGCTGGAGGCGCTGGTGGCGGAGCTGGGGCTGGCGGACGATGTGGCGTTGCCGGGCTTCCGCGAGAACCCGCTCGCCTACCTCGCCGCCTCGGCGCTGTTCGTCCTGTCCTCCGCCTGGGAGGGGCTCCCCACCGTGTTGATCGAAGCGCTGGCGGCCGGCACGCGCGTGGTCGCGACCGACTGCCCCAGCGGTCCACGGGAGATCCTCCAGGAAGGGCGCCTGGGCACCCTGGTGCCGGTGGGGGACGTCCCGGCCCTCAGCGCGGCCATGGCCGCGGCGCTGGACTGCCCCCCGCGTGCGGCGCCGGCCGCGGCCCTGGAGCCGTTCACCCGGGACGCGGCGGTGGACAACTATCTCCGACTGGTCGAGGGTCCACGATGAACACCATCGCGTACTGGATCACGTGGCTCTTCGTGTTTGCGCTGCCCTGGGAAAACGCGGTCAGCGTCATCCCCGGTACGGCTATCGTCACCAAGGTCACCGGGGCCCTCTCGCTCGCCGCGGCGCTCGGCGCCACCGTCCTGTCGGGGCGGCTGCGGCGTTGGCATCCCATGCATCTGGTCGGCCTGATGTTCCTGATCTGGGCGGGTGCGGAGCTGTTCGTCACCCACATCGGCACCAGACTTCCCTATAAGTACACGACGTACGCCCAGCTCTTCGCCGTAGTCCTCATCATCTGGGAGATCGCCCCCAGCTGGTCGCGGCTGACTGGCCTCATGACCGGGTACGTGTTGGGCGGCTACGTCGCGGCGCTGGCGACCCTCATGCTCTACCGGCAGGCCGGCAACGAGCTGAAGCGCTTCACCGCGGTGCAATCCGACCCCAACAGCCTCGCCATGACGCTGGCCCTCGCGCTGCCGATGGCCTGGTACCTGGGAATGACGTACAAGAACCCGATCCTGCGGTGGATGTGCCGCGTGTTCATCGCGGTGGGCGTGGTCGCGATCGGCCTCACGGCGTCGCGCGGCGGCATGGTCGCGGCGACCGTCGCGCTCACGATCGTGCCCCTCACGATGACCAAGCTGTCGCCCGGGAGACTCATCGCGGCGGTCGCCATGCTGACCGTCTCTGGCGCGCTGGCGGCGGTGTATATCCCCGATCGCATCGTCCAGCGCCTCGCTACAACCGGCACCGAAGTGGAGGACCTCAGCCTCGGCGGACGTTTCAAGCTCTGGGAGGCCGGGTTCAAGGCGCTGGGCGAGCGGCCGCTCACCGGCTACGGCGCCGGTTTCTGGCGCAATGCGGTCTCGCCGTGGCTCGGCCCCAACCCCCAGGTGGCGCACAACTCGTTCCTCTCCGTAGCGGTAGAGACCGGGATCATCGGGTTGCTGCTCTATCTGGGGATGTTCCTTGCGGTCTTCCTCGCCCTCCAGAGGCTGCCGTCCTTCGAGCGGCGATTCACCGTCGTCCTGCTCGCCACACTGATGGTGGCCATGCTGCCGCTCAGCTGGGACGATCAGAAGTCGGTGTGGTTCGTGTTGGGGCTCCTCGTGGGACTGGCGCAGGCTTCCCGCGTGGGCGTGCCGGGGCTCGCGGGCACCGCCGCGCCGACCCGTCCCGCACCGGTCGTGCGCCAGCCGCTCGCCGCTCGTCCCGGCACCCGGGCCATGCGTTTCTCCCGGAACCCCGATACGGACCCGTTGACATGACCCCAAGGGTGAGCGTGGTGACGACGGTCTACAACGGCGAGCCCTATGGGGATCGTGCGATCCCGAGCATCCTGGCGCAGACCTTCACCGATTTCGAGTGGATCCTGGTGGACGACGGCTCGGAGGATCGGACGCCGGAGATCCTGCGCGACCTGGCGCAGCGCGACTCGCGCGTCCGGATCTTCTCGCCGGGTCGACTGGGCATCACCAAGGCCGCCAATTTCGGGGTGACCCAGGCGCGAGCCGAGTACATCGCGCGACAGGACTTCGACGACCGGAGCCACCCGGACCGGCTGCGCCGTCAGGTGGCCGTCCTGGACTCCGATCCCAAGATCGGCGTGGTGGGCGGCTACTACCTGCTGATCGATCTGAACCGGAACGAACGCTACGTGCGGATGCCGCCGACGGAGCACAACGAGATCGTCCCGGCACTCGCGCGATCCATCCCGCTGGCCAACACCATCGCGATGTTCCGGCGGCAGGTGTGGGTGGATGCCGGGGGCTACCCGGAGGTGGCCGACCTGGAGGACCAGCTCCTCTGGCTCAGCGCCGCGAAGCACGGCTGGCGCTTCGCCAACGTCCCCGACGTCGTCGGCGAGCACTTCGTTCACGCCGCCAGCTTCTTTCATCGCTCCTACAAGTACATCGACCGGCAGCGGAACCTCGCGCGAGTCCAGGCCAAGGTGGTCCGCGAGCTGGGCCTGCCCAAGTGGATGTACCTCTTCGCGCTGGGCCGATACACCTACGCCTACTTTCCGACCGGCCTCAAGCGGGTGCTGCGACGGACGCTCGGAGGATCACGGGAGAAGGATCTGTGAGGATCCTGTTTCTCTCCACCAGCATGGGCCTGGGCGGGGCGGACCAGCAGCTGCTCTCCGCGGCCCAGGTCCTTCGCGATCGGGGCCATGAGATCCGGATCGTCTCGCTGACCCCGCTGGGACCCATGGGACTCCAGGCCCGGAGCCTCGGCCTCGCCACCGACTCACTGGAGATGCGGCGGGGTGTTCCTGACCCGCGCGGGCTCGCGCGGCTGGTCCGCATCGTCCGGGCGTGGAAGCCGGACGTGGTGCACAGCCACATGGTGCACGCGAACCTGATGGCGCGTGTGGTCCGGCTGCTGGTGCCGGTCCCGGTGCTCGTCTCCACCATCCACAATGTCTACGAGGGTGGACCGCTGCTGATGGCGGGCTACCGGCTGACCAACGGGCTGGTGGATCACATGACCATCATCAGCCAGGCCGCGGCCGATCGCTTCGTGGGAGAGCGGATCGTGCCGGGACGGTTGCTCACGGTGATCGCCAACGGGGTGGACACGGATCGGATGCGGAATCTGCCGCCCGAGGGGCGGGCCGCCTTGCGAGGGGAGATGTCCGTGGGCGACCAGCAATTCGTCTGGCTGGCGGTCGGGAGGTTCGAGGCCGCGAAGGACTATCCCAACATGCTGCGTGCGTTCGGTGATGTCCGTGCGCGCGAGCCCCGGGCTGTGCTGGTCATCGTGGGGCAGGGATCCCTCCAGGCCGACGCGGAGGCGTTGACCGCCGAGCTCGGCCTGCGGGAGGCGGTCCGCTTCCTGGGAGCCCGCGACGACGTTCCGGCCGTCATGAGCGCGGCGGACGGCTACGTGATGTCCTCCGCGTGGGAAGGCATGCCGATGGTGCTGCTCGAGGCCGCGGCGGCCGGCTTGCCGATCGTCGCCACGGCCGTGGGGGGCAACGGTGAAGTGGTGCGGGATGGAGAGAGCGGGTTCCTGGTGCCGGCCCGGGATTCCGGGCTGCTGCGCGCAGGAATGCTGCGGCTGATGGCTCTACCCGAGGAGCAGCGTCGCGCCATGGGCGAGCGGGGGCGCGAGCACGTTCGCGCGAACTACGGTCTCCAGCGGGTAGCGGAGCGATGGGAGCGGGTCTACTGGGACGCGCTTGCCCGCAAGGGGTTCACGCTGGAGCCCTCGGCCTCCCCCTAGCTCACCTCACTGCAGGCCCGCCAGCGCCGGCGGCCGGGAGGGCGGGCACCGATAGACCTGCAGATACTGCTGCCGGAAGTCCACTCGGCTTCTTCCTACCGTGTTGCTCAGCTGACAATTCTCGTACATCCAGCGAGCCAGGCCGCCTTGCCGCAAGTTGGTGCGGAAAGCGTGGGCGGGAGCCGGTGCGATGATCCACAGCGCGCCGCCACGGCCCAGCCTCTCCACTTTGCGTACGGCTTCGGTCAGGGGCTCGGTACTGTACCGGAGTCGCTCGACGTCGAGCTCGGGCAGATAGTGGTTCAGCGCCACCGGCTGGTCGGAGTACGCGATGTCGCCGGGCGTCAGTCGCGGCTGCAGCCACTCCGCCACCGCCTTGAAATCGAAGCGGCGGCCGTTCAGCAGCTGCGACACCAGCGTGGGCGTTCCGGGTATCAGCATCAGGACCACGATCAGCGCGGGCACCAGCCAGCGCGGCCGCAGACTCCACTCCATCTGCCAGACGCGGTCGAGGAAGTAGCCGGCCCCCATGAAGAACACCGGCGCCGCCGCCAGCAGATAATAGGTGGAGACCGGCGTGCGGAACATGACAAGACAGAGGAACACCAGCGGAAAGAGAAACAGACTCACCAGGTAGTGCGCGAGCATCCGGTCGCGATCCCGCCAGAGCAGATGGATCCCCGCCGCGCCGGCGAGGATCAGGGGAATGGTCCAGGCCTCGACGTACGCGAGGACATACAACACCGGCTTGAGCGGTCGCGGCGGCTTGCGAAGGAGGAACTGACCCGGGCCGGGGTTCGCATCATGCTCGTAGATCCATCCATGAAGTATGGGGATGAACCGTATCAGGATCGCGACGGCCACCACAACCGCGGCGAGCGCGGCCCACCGGAACGCGGGCAGCGCCCACAGCAGCTTCAGCCGGTCGGGTCGCAGATAGTGAAAGGCGAGCAGGGCCGCCGGCCCTCCCATGAGGAGGACCGCCGAGGGATGCGCCAGCGTGGCCAGCAGGGCGGTGGCGATGCCGAGCGCCAGCGCCCGTCCGTCGCGCCCCCGCACGCCGAGATACAGCGCGTAGGGGTAGACCGTGGCGAGCAGGAACACGAGCGACCAGTACCGGCCGAACTGCGAATAGCTGACGTGCACCGGGCTCACGGCGAGCAGCGCCGCCGCGAAGAGTGCGGCCCGCGCGCCGAAGAATCGCCGCGTGACCAGGTAGAGCACAGGGATCGCGAGCACTCCGAAGGTCGCAGGCAGCAATCTGATCCCGAACTCATCCAGGGGAATGATCGGCGCGATCACGTAGTGGTTGATGAAGTAAAGCAGGGGCCTCGGATTGGTGAATCTGAAATTGAGCGAGTCTCGCCGCATGAAGACTTCGTCGCTGTCGAGGCTCCACAGCCCGAGCCGCGCGAAGCGGAGCACGAACGCCACGACCATCAAACCGCCGAGGAGCAGGCCATCTGAGAGTCCCTGCTTCTGTTCATCGCGTACGTCGGTCATCGGTGTGGCTCGTGGAGGAAGCGCTCGAAGTGGAGCGGCTACACCGCTCGCGCAGCAAATGTTACGAGGTGAGGTCCGGTTTGGAAGCCCTGGCCGTTCGATGTCAAATCCTTTGACAATATCACCGTGAGCATGCGCTCGCGGCGACTTAGGGTCTTGACATCCGTGACGAAGATCACCATTCTCTTGCCGGCGCGAGCTCTGATCACGAGATGACACCACCCGGGTGCTCATTCCTTCGCGCCCTGCTCGACCAGATTTTCCGGTCGCAGTTGACCCGCAAGGTCTCCACACAGTCATAGAGACAGGCAGACAACCTGCCGCGTCTCACCAGTCCTGGGCTCAACCTACGAAGAGCCGCCGCCCCTGGCCGTTGCCGGGCGCTGGCCCCTCGTCTGAGCAACCCCTGTGTCCACGCCGTCCTCGTGGTCGGCGGAGAGAGGAACGCCTGCGTATGCCTTTCAGTCTCGAGTCGTGTCGCCGAGTCACGCGCCTTCGAACTCTCGTTCTTGTCACTTCGATGTTCACCGTCGCTGCGTGCGGCGACTCAGTCGACCCCACCAGCCCCGACACCGGCGACGACATCATGACCGTCCTCCCGGCCGGGAACCAGCCGATTGCATCCGCTTTTGCCGGCGGCATTCCGTTCGGCAATTTCGCCCAGCCCGTCAGCCAGCTCGGCTCGATCTTCAACGGTGCCCACGAGAACTCCACACCAACCGGACTGCTCCGAGAGCTACAGGAGATCAAGTCGCGCGGTGGCAAGGTCATCCTGGCGCTCTCGGGAAGCCCGAGGTACTACAAAGACGGAGCCGGCAACTTCAGCTATACCAAGTGGAAGGAGCGGGTGAATCGCTTCCGGAACGTCAACTTCCGTTCCTATGTCGAGGATGGCACGATTGTCGGCCATTATCTCATCGACGAGCCGAACGATCCGTCCAACTGGAACGGCAAGGAAGTTTCCTCCTCGATGGTCGAGGAGATGGCCAAGTACAGCAAGTCGGTATGGCCCACCATGCTCACTATCGTGCGTGCCGAGCCTAAGTTCATGGGCGACAACCACCGCTACCTCGACGCTGCCTGGGCCCAGTACCTGTCCCGCCGCGGCAACGTCAATGACTACATCAAGGACGTCGTCAACACCGCGCAGCGGAAGGGTCTGGCCCTCGTCGTCGGCATGAACGTGCTCAAGGGCAGCCGGAACGGCGGCCGAATGAGCGCCAGCGAAGTGGAAAACTGGGGCTCCACGCTGCTGAGCAGCAGCTACCCCTGCGCCTTCATCAACTGGGAGTACAGCGGCGACTACTACAGCTCCAGCAGCATCCGGAGCGCCATGAGCGCTCTGCGCCGCAAGGCGGAGAATCGAAGCACCAAGAGCTGCAGGGCCTGAGCCGCGAGGCGGGGAGGCGATGAGTCCGAGGGCCGCGGAGATTCGCGGCCCCTGGGTTTTTCAGGGGTTGACACCCGTGAGCCGAGTCCCCATTCTCCACCCGGCGCGAGCTATAATGACGACGAGATGACACCAGGTCGGTGCTCATTCCTCCGCGCCCCGCAGGGCTAGTTCTCTAGTTTTCAGCGGTCCCGTACCTCTCACATACCAGACAACTCGTGTGATCGGGAATCCGGCAGCGCCGCTGCCGTGTCCCGCCGTGCAGGTCTTCTCCCCCACCGCGGCCTCGCCTCGCGATGCCCCGAGTGATGGCTCTCCTGCGCGCGACCTTCGTACCTCCGCCTCCGTCTTGCACGGAGAGAGGAAGCCTGCGTATGACCTGGTACAAGCTTTCCCCGTGGCGTGCACGGCTGGGCGCCTCCGCGCTCTCCGCCTGCTTTCTCACCCTGGCGGCCTGTGATGCCACCGAGGTGTTCGAGCCCCAGACCGATGCTCCCCTGGAGGCGGCGGATGCCGCGGACCCCGGCGACGAGCTGGTGGCGTTCGACGATACCCTGCTCGCCGCCGCGTCCCGCCGCGGCATTCCCATCGGCACTTTCGCCCAGCCGATGTCCGCGTTCGGCCGTACCTACAACGGCGGCCACCAGAACTTCTCGCCGGGCAGCATCGTGCGCGAGCTCAAGGCGATTCGCGCGCGGGGCGGACGCGTGGTGGTCGCGTTCTCCGGCAGCCCCAAGTATTACCGCGAGAACGGGCACTTCAGCTTCGAGAAGTGGAAGTCCCGGGTGAACCGGTTCAAGGGCATCAACCTGAGCCAGTTCATCCAGGATGGCACTATCATCGGTCACTACCTGATCGACGAGCCGAACGATCCGGCCAACTGGCGGGGCAGGCCGGTGTCGCCTGCGACGCTCGAGCAGATGGCGAAGTACAGCAAGCAGCTCTGGCCCAGGATGCCCACCATTGTCCGAGTGGAGCCGGGCTACCTCGGCCGCACCCACCATTACCTCGACGCGGCCTGGGCCCAGTACCTCCATCGGAAGGGACCGGTCGAATCGTTCCTCCGCCGCAACGTCTCGGCGGCCCAGGACCGCCACGTGGGCCTGGTCGTGGGGCTCAACGTCCTCAAGGGGGGAAGTCCCAACGGCACCAGGATGACCGCGAGCGAGGTGAAGAAGTGGGGAGGCGCGCTGCTGAACAGCTCCTATCCCTGCGCATTCATCAGCTGGACCTACAATCGCGCCTACCTGTCCTCAAGGGGCGTCGGGGACGCCATGCGGGCCCTGCGGCACAAGGCGGAGAGCCGCAGTGCCAGGAGCTGCCGCGGCTGAAGACGCAAACGGGGCCACCATGGTGCTGGTGGCCCCGCGGGATGACGCTCGGCTGGAC
>DATLHD010000125.1:0-9714 GCA_035540075.1 Gemmatimonadales bacterium | reverse complement strand
ACCTTCCTGGATCAAGGCTCGTTCGCGTCCGCCCGACCGCCCAGGCCGATCTCGAGACCCAGCGAGGCGATGACGTCGTTCTGGAACTCGTCGCCGCCACCGAAGTCCCCGTTGTAGAAGTAATCCTCGACGTCGAGCCGCAACGCGGTGCGACCCGTCTCGCCAAGGGCGAACCGCAGGCCCGCGCCCGCCGTCCCTCCGAAGTCGGTGTGGCTCTGATCGCTGTCGAAGGTGTCGTGGCCGCGGGTAAGGAGGGCCGGACCCGCGCCGATGTAGAAGCCCACCGGGTTGGTGACCGGGCTCAGTGCGAGCAGCAGCCGCCCGCTCGCCACCAGGAGATTGGTGTTTTTGGTCTCGTTGATGGTCTCATTGGCGATCTTGGCCGGAGCGTATCCGCCCGTCGCCTCGAAGCCCAACATGCCGGTGCCCCAGAAGGTGAGCCTCGCGCCACCGATGACGCTGACGTCCCGGCTGAGAGCGTTGTCGAGATCAGAGATCTCGTTCTTGGTAGGGATATAGGCGCCAGCCCATGGAACCAGGTTGACACCACCTTGGGCCACCGCCGTAGCGGGCACCGCCACCGCCAGTCCCGCAGCGGTCAGGAGCGCCGGAATCATCCTACGGAGCATCGAGTGCGACATAGTTTCTCTCCAAGAGAGTTCACCAGCTTTCCCCGGCATTCGGGGGCGGCCCAGGTTGGCCCGGGCCTCGCACCCACAATAGGGAAAATCGGATAGGCCGCTGTGAAGCGAACTGCGTCCCGGATGTGAGTCGGCCCACGCCGACCCGCTATTGGGCGACCCCGCAACGACTTCCTCGCCGGGGTCAGCTACTGCGACCGCGACCTTTTCCGCCCGCCGATGGCGCGATCGCCGTGGGAAGCGTCACACGTGGAAAGCCAGGGGCCAAAAAAGGTGGGTGGAACGGGCCCGAGGCCCGTTCCCGGCGAGATGGATTTGGGAGAAGGGATTAGTGGGGATCAACGATGAATGCAGTGGGTCGGTGGCTCGTCCGGCCTCAGAGTAGGGGACTCAGGGCTGGTCTTCGGACGTCTCGCAGTTCACCGCCTGACCATACACTCACTGGGTCGCAAGATAGGTCACACCTGAGGCCCCGCTGTGCGGTGGATCACACCGATTCGGCCGAGACGTGCTGGTTCTTGAGGTCCGCGAGCGCCCGGCGCAGCCGGCGCACCGAGGCGTGACCCGGATGGAGATCGATCAGCCGCCGAAGCTCCGTCATCGCGCGGCCCGAGTCCCCCAGCCGTCGCTCGTAGAGATCCACCAGCGCCACTCCCACCCGCAGGTCCTCGGCCGACGTGAGCTTGCCGGCCCGCAGCGCCTCGAGCTCTACCAGCGCCGTCTCCGCCTGCCGGAGCGGACCGCCAAGGAGGGCGGCGCGCCGGATGGTGGCCTCGACCCGGTCGGCCGGCTGCTGGGCGCGCTCCCGATAGGCTTCGGCCGCCGTCGCGAAGTCCCCGCGGACGGTAAGCGCCTCGATCGCCGAGAAGCCGCCGCCCGCGCGGGTGAGACCGAGATCGGCCAGCACGCGCGCCAAGCCCTCGATCACCGGCTCCAGCACGCCGCTGGTGAGTCCCACGATGAAACCGTAAATCGCCCAGAACATGCCCACGAGCCGCGCGCGCTGCGGCTCGGCGCCGGAGACGGCGAGCGCGATGGCCACCGCGGTCCCGAACAGCAGGAGTCCGCCGACCGTGATGCGGAGAAGCCGGAGCGGCTCGATGCTCGAGTCGCCCGCGGGCTCGGCGTCGTCTCGGATGAGCGAGGGAAGGCGCAAGCTTCGAAACTAGAGCTCGTGCGAGCGGCCATCAAGCAACGGCGATTGACTTCCGTCCATGCTCGCCCTAAATCCCGGCACCCTCATGGAGGCGCTCGACATGCCGGCACGCTCCCACTGGTGGTTCCGCGCGCTCCTACTGGCGGTCTTGCTGCCGGCAGGGCTCGCGCGCGTGCCGGTGCTGGCCGCCCAGGACGAAGCCGAGCACGCCACGCCGTGGCGCCTCAGCTATTTCCCCTACATCGCCGGCCTGGCCAACGACGGACCGGCATACTTCCTCCGCGCCCGCTACTGGCAGCCCGCCGAGTACGAGGCGAGAAACACGTATACCGCCGCGCTGGACGGCGCCGTGGGCGCGACCTCCGAGGGATCGCGGCTCGCCCTGCTGCGGTTCCGCGCACCCGGCCTGTGGAAGGACTGGCGGCTCGATGCCCTGCTCGGAGCGGAGCGCCTGGTCCGCTATGGCTACTTCGGTCTGGGAAACGCCACCGAAAAGAACGACGACCTGGTGACCGAGGACACGCCGTTCATCTACCGTGTCCGCCGGATCCGGTACGAGGGAGGCGTCGAAGTCACCCGGCGGATCAGCGGTCCCTTTCATGCCGCGCTGCGGGCGGCCGCCGTGGACATGAAGTACACGACGCTTCCCGGTCCCGCGCTTTTCATCAATGATTTCGGTGAAGGGCTGGACGAGGACGAGGTTTCCGGCCGCCTGGCGCTGCTCTACGACACCCGCAACAACGAGTACAACACGACGCGCGGACTCTTCGCCGAGGCGGGCGTCCAGGTCGGAGACGCCGAGGAGAGCTACACGCGGGTCTACGGAGTGTTCACGGGCTATTACCCGGTCCGGGAGGGAACAGTGATCGCGGGGCGGCTCGGGGGCTCCGGCACCGAGGGCACACCCACGCTGTACGCTCGGGCCAGCGTGCCGGCCTGGGATCGTGAGATACCGGTGCTCGGCGGGGAGAATTCGCACCGCTCCTTCGACACCGGCCGATTCCTGGGCGACGGGACGCTGTTCGCGAACCTCGAGGTCCGCCACGACCTGTTTCCCTTCGGTGACCTCGGTTCGGTCACGCTGGTCGGGTTTCTCGATGCGGGGCGGGTGTTCGAGGACGAGTCGTTCCGGCTCACGACCGAGGACCTGCACGTCGGCGGCGGAGGCGGCGTGGCGGTGCGGATCCTGCGTACGGCCATCTTCGTCTTCAACTTTGCCGGCGGGCCCGACGGCTTCAACTTCTCCTTCGGGAACGGCTGGATGTTCTAGGCGGCCGTGAGGCCCAGGCCCGCGGCGGCGAGCACCTCGCGCAAGGTGGTCTCACCGCGATCACGCGCGTACCACCGCCGGACCTGGGGATAGAGCTCGGTTTTCGGTACCCGCGGACGGTTCTCCAGGACCCAGGCCTGCAGCTCGGCGGGGCGCGGACCCCAGTGGCCCAGCTCGCGGAAGCTCTCGTCGAGGACGATGACGATGGGGATGGAGCGCGCGCCGTTGGTCAGGTAGCGGTCCATCAGCTCGGGGTGCTGATCCCGCCGCAGCAGCCTGAGCTCCATGCCGGGGACCGCGTCGGCGAAGCGGGCCACGATCGGAATGGTGCTCGACGCATCGCCGCACCAGTCCTCCGCGATCACCAGCAGCCGGCGGCGCGTGCCGGGCGGCACGGCCTGAAAGGCCCACTCAGGCACCCGCATGATGTTGTAGATGCCTTCCCACAGCCCGCGATGGTGCTCGCTCTCCGCCACGAACCGCCCGTACGGCAGCGCGAGATCCCACAGCTCACGAAAATCCGGCACGCCCTACAGCTCCTCGATCCTGATCCCGCGCTTGCCCAGCTCGCTCACGTAGGCACCGAAGGGCATCGCCTCGTCGGGCGTCCGGACGCCCTTCTGGGTGACCCGCCCGTCGGCTTGCATCTGCCCCGTGATCGAGAGGGAAAACCCGGTGGTCCGCATCATCGCGCTGATGCCGTGCTCGACGTCGTAGTAGTCGATGAGGCGGAAGCCGACTTCCCGGCGGGCCCCACCCTTGAGACCCGAAACCAGGACCTGGAGCGCGACGAGATCCTGACCCAGCGGCTTGTGCAGCCGGGGCGACACGGCCGCGATGAACAGGTCCCGCGGCGCCACGGTCTGCCCCTTCACCTCCACCGGCTTCATGTCCAGCAGGCCCAGCTCCCGGATCGGCCGCATGATGGCGGCGTGTCCGGGATAGCGCAGGGTCTTGTACTCCATCACGTCCACCTTGCCCTCGTAGGCGAAGGGGAGCGTGCTGATGCCGCCGCCGGTGTGGAACGCCTCGAGGGTGCCGACCGGCGCGGGGAACTCCACCGGCTCCAGCTCGCTCAGCGCGTCCACCTGGACCGGACGGCCGCCCCGCAGGATCCAGGACGGCGTCGTGTAATAGTCGAGCGCGCCCTCGAGTGAGTAGACGATCTGATAGTTGAGCGGGGGCTCCGGGCTCTGGGGAAGGCCGCCCACGTATACCTTGACCCGCTCCGCCCGGTCCAAGCGGCGGATCCCCTCCGCGGCCAGGATGTTCACCATGCCGGGGGCGAGCCCGCAGTCCGGAATGACCGAGAGTCCCTTCGCGGCCGCCTGCCCGTCGAGCTTCCGCTGTTCCATCACGATCTCGGTGTTTCCCCCGAGATCGGAGAAGTGGCAGCCGACATCGACCGCCGCGCGAGCCATAGGCGCGTTATAGTAGTATGGGATGGCGCTCATGACGGACGCGTGGCCCTGGAGGGCCGCCTTCACCGCCGTGATGTCGGTGACGTCCAGTCGGAGCGGTCGGAGCCGTCCACCCCAGTCTCCCGCGAGAAACTGCGGCAACTGGCCCGGGCGCAGGTCGGCCAGGGTGACTTGGCTGACGGCCGGATTCTGAAGGAGATCGTATGCACAGGCAGCACCCTGAAGCCCGGCACCGAGTACCATCATTTTCATGGACAACCCCACGCGAGAGTAACCGGCAAAAAGCCCCGGAAAATAGTCGGGACGGCGGTCGCGCTCAACGGGCCCGACTTACCTTCATCCAGAATTCATGTCGAATCCAACGACTTCTCGTCGCGACGGTGAGGCCACCCGTCAGCGCCTGCTCCGCGCCGCGCTCGACCTCTACACCACTACCGGCTTTCGGGCCACCACGACACCGGCGATCGCCGCACGCGCCGGCGTGGCCGAAGGGACCATCTATCGCCATTTCAGCGGGAAGGAGCACCTCCTCAACGAGGTGTACCGCAACGCGCAGCACTGGGGCGCGGGCCTGGTAGAGGAGACCGAGCCGAACGGACATCACGCGGTCTCCGAGCGGCTCGCCGGTATCGCGCGCCGACTGCTCGAGGTCGCGGACCGGGATCCCTCGCTCACCCGCATGCTGCTCCGCAGCCGGGACGAGCAGCACCTCGACGAGCGCAGCCGGGAGGCGGCGCGGCAGTTCCGACAGGCGCTGCAACAGGTGGTGGGCGGGAGCGAGGGAGCCGTTCGGAGCGGACCCACGGAGCTCTGGACCGACGTGTGGCTGGCGCTGGTGGCGTTCGCCGCGGAACGGGTAGGGGCGCGGGAGTGGCAGTCCGAGAGCCCGCAGATCGGCCTCACCCTCGACGCGGCCTGGGACGCTATCGCGGCTCGGTAGCGCCCGGAAACACGGTGAGCTGGCGAGGCCGAGGGGGGACCCCACTCCATGCGACGACACGGGGATGGCCAGGTCCCACGGGCCGCACCACCAGCCTTCCACCGGTGAGATAGGCCACCGAGTCGTCTCCCCAGCGCGCCGCGTCGCCCGCGTCCTCCGCGAGGAGCGCGGGCGCGCCGCTGTCCCCCACCACGCAGAGATCCGCCGGGTCCTCACACGGCACGACGCGCGCGAAGGCCGGGGCGCCGAGCAGGACGCCCAGCGACGACTCGGCCGCGGCCCGCGCCGGCCCGACCAGCGGCCTGGCCTCGCCATCCGCGGGTGGAGCGGGTGCGTGGTAGATCCCACCCTCCGTGCGCACCACCAGCGTCCCTCCGTCGCTCCACCCGACCTGCTCCGGGCGCCCCGCCCGTAACGGCAGCTGCACTTGCCGCTCCGCTCCGTTCACCAGATTGAGCACCCAGACGGTCGCCGGCAGTGAGTCGGTGAGGGTGCCGCCCCGGAGGAAGGCCACTTCCCCGCCGTCCGGTGAGAGCGAGGGGCGCATCTCGCCCACCACGCTGAAGGTGATGGGGATCGCCGCCCCGCCGTCCGCCTGGAGCACGTAGAGATCGCCGCCGGCCACCGCATCGCCTCCCACGAAGAGCACCATGGGATCGCGACCGACCTCGAACTGGCCGCCCAGCGGCAGGAAGCCGCGCTCGCAGGCCGCGAGCACCAGGCTCGCGGCGATCGCGGGCAGCGGTCGAAGCATGAAGGGCCGGGCCTACTTCCCCAGCCGGGCCCGGTAGAACTCGAAGATGCGCTTCCAGGCCCGCTCGGGCTCGGGCCCGTCGCTGCCCTGGCGGCCGGGCTTGAGGAACCCGTGCCCCGTTCCCGGGTAGACCTCCTGGGTGAAGGTCTTGCCGTACTTCTCCATCGCCGCGTTCACGTCGGGGAGCGAGGCGTTGATCCGGGCATCGTCCTCGCCGTAGATGCCCAGCACCGGCGCCTTGATCCGATGCAGGCCGGCCGTGTCGGGCGCAGGGCCGTAGCAGACGACGACGGCCTTGAGGTTCGGGTTGTTGGTCGCGTAGCGAAAGCTCTGCCCGCCGCCCCAGCAGAACCCGATGGTGCCGATGTCGCCCTTGCGCACCGCCGCGAGACTGTTGAGGTAGCCGTAGGTCGCGTCGAGATCGCCGGTGATCCGCTCCGGCTCCAGGTCACCGACCAGCTTCCGGCCCTCGTCCTCGTCCTTCGGGGAACGGCCGTGCTTGGAGGAAAGCAGATCGGGCACCACCGCGACGAACCCCTCCTTCGCCAACCGGTCGGCGACCGTAGGCTCCCAGTCGGTGAGGCCGAAGATCTCGTGGATGACGACCACTCCCGGCGCCTTGTCCTTGCGCTCCGGGTAGGCGACGTAGGCGCGGATCGAGTCCGCGCCTTTCTTGATGTAGACCCACTCGCCGTGGGTCGTGGGCGATGTCGGGGCGGCGCCGCGAAGGGCATTCGCGCCGGCCGCGCCGACCAGCAGCGAGCCGACGCCGACCGCCAGATAGGAGAGCGCTCTCATGGGCCAAGATCCACGAACTCGAGCCGGTTGTCGGTGAGGGACGGGACCGCGATCCGGCCGCGCTCGCGATCGAACCCGATGTCGGCCGGCCCCGGGAGGCCGCCGAGCAACCTGGTGATCTTGCCTGCATCGAGCACAAACAGGCTGGAATCGGCCCAGCTGGTGATGAGCAGGCGACCGTCACCCAGCGGCTCGACGCCGTCCATCATGCCGGGGCCTTCCGCGATCACCCTGGCCGAGGAGTCGCCCGGCGCCCACTGGAAGATCGACTTCGCCCCGAAGGGGACGATGACGAAGCGCGACCCGGCGGAGTCCCAGGTGATGCCGTTGGGCCCCGGCTTGTCGGCGAACGTGAGCACCACGGTCGCCTTGCGGTTCTCGATCCGGAAGACCTGATCGGGACCGGGGTGCGCCATCCCGCCTTTGCCGTCGTCCGCCACCCCGGTGTCGGTCATGTAGATCGCTCCGTCGGGACCGACGACGGCGTCGTTCAGGAACCTAGCCCGGCCGGCGAGGGTCACGGTGAGGATCGGCTTGCCGCTCTTCTTGTCGAAGGCGCGGGCGGCGTCGATGTCGGCCACCCACAGCGTGTCGCCACTGATCGCCATCCCTTTCGGCGCGTTCAGCACGGCACCGCCCCGGCCGCCGGCGATGAACTTGAGCGAGTCCACCTTGCCGTCGCGGGTCAGCCGGCTGATGAACCCGTTTCCGTCCTTGCCGAGAGGGCTGCCGTTGATGTTGGCCACGAAGTACACGCCCAGCTCGGGATCGAACCGGGCGGCCTCCGGCGCCTCCAGGAGGTTTACGGTGAGCGCGATCGTTGCGGCGGGCGCGCTGTCCGCCGCCGCGGTCGAATCGGCGGCTTCGCCGCTCTGGCCGGCGTCCCGTCCCCCACCGCAGGCCATAAGGAACACCGCGGCTCCCAGCGCCAGCCTGCCTCGCCCGGTCGTACGCTGTGTCATGCCTTCCACTCCTCCCGAGTTGAGGTCTACTCCTCCGGCGCGCCGCCGGCCCGTGCCACCTGGTCGGCCCGGATCCGGCCGGGGTCGAACCGTCGGGCGGCGGCGATCATCTGCTCGATCGTCTCGTCGAAGTCCGCCTTGGCGCCCCGTTTGAAGCGGAGCGGGTTGATCCGCGCCACCACGAAGGCGCGAAGATAGGGGCTCTCGAAGCCCTTGGTCTTCAGCTCCTTCACGGCGGCGGTGACCGCGTCGTCCAGCTCCAGCACCCGGGCGGCGCGCTCCCGCCGCGTCTCCAGCGCCTTGGGCAGCGGCGAGGAGAGGAACTTCTCGATCCGCTTGAGCACTGGATGATACGCGCCGCCGGCGAATCGCCCATTCTCCTGGTAGCAGAGACCGATCGTGAGCAGCGACGGCTCCTCGAACTCGCTCTCGAACTCCTTTTCCGGACGCGGGTCCAGCTCGGCGAGATTCTCGGCGAGGCGGATCACTTCCAGCGCGCGCTCGCGCAGGTTGTGCGCTTTCTCGGTGTTGAGCAGGAGGATCCGGTGCGCCACTTCCATCTCGGGTACCACGATGGCGACCACCGATCGGGCGCCGAGAGTCCGCAGCGCCGCCAGGCGGTGGTTGCCGTTGGGCGTCCAGTATCGGCCCTCATCGGTCCGTACCGCCACGATGGGATCCAGGTAGCGGCCGAGCTTGTCGATCGCGGCGGAGAGCCTGGTGACGTGGGCCTCGGAGAGGTCCCGCTGGTAGGGCGTGGGCTCCACGAGATCGAGGGGGAGGCCGGCGAGCAGCTGCCAGCTGCCGCCCAGCGGGTCGCGATAGCGGGCCAGCACCGCCCCGCCGTCGGTCTCGACGGCCTCGGCCAGCCGCGTCAGCGCCGCGGGCCGGGTCCCGCTGCCCAGATCGTCGGCCGCAATCCCGCGGGAGCGAGGCGCGACCTCGGGACGCTTGCGCGAGCGGCGCGGTTTCTTCGCGGTCTTCGCTTCCGCCATGCCACCTCCCGTGTCATCCCTGCACCAGGGTATGTAAACCGATCCGGCTGCGGGCGGAACCCGGACGGCCCTTGCTGCACGCGCCGATCTCGTCCTAGTTATAGGCGGCCGAACGGGGGACGATGATGTTCGATCTCGAGCTGCTGGGCCTCCCGGAGGGGGAGGGTGATCGCCTCTTCATCTGGGGCCGCATCAAGCTGGGCCACTTCCAGGACGAGTTCCAGGTGCCCCTCTTCGACTGGGCGCCCGGCGACTACGTCGCCCAGTGGCTCGAGGCCGCGGGGCGGCTCGTGGCCGGCGAGCCCGCGGTCGTCTTCCTCACCCACATGATGCATCCCACGGCGCCCTACCACATGGGCTGGCCCGCCTGGTGCGAGGGCGACCAGGTGCTGGTCCAGGAGCGCCTGTTCCTCGCCGAGCAGCTCGGAGGCCCCTTCGACGTGGAGCATCCCGAGGTCCATCTGGGCCCGAGGCAGGAGATCTCCGACGAAGGACTCCGCATCTCCCAGTGGGTCGTGAGCCTGCGGGACGTCGCGGCCTTCGTCGAGCGGCGGCGCCGCTCGAGCGTGCCTGCCTGATCGTCACGGACTGATGGTTACCCTGAAGCTGGATCTCCTCCAGACCCTCAGCCTGGCCGCGGTCCTCTACTTCATCGGCCTCCAGCTGCGGCAGCGCATCGCGGTGCTCGACCGGCTGAACATTCCCGCGGCCGTGGTCGGCGGACTGCTGTTCGCATTGCTGGTCCTGGTGGGACGCGACCGCTTCCTGACCGTGCAC
>DATLHD010000124.1:0-10582 GCA_035540075.1 Gemmatimonadales bacterium | reverse complement strand
GTTGGACACCGCGCCAGGATTCCATTACCCCGTTCTTGTCACCCTGAACGAAGTGAAGGGGGCCATACCGAGCATGGTCCCCTTCGCTGCGCTCAGGGTGACTCGTTGCTCAGTATCCTGCCCCAGCTCCACCCCGTCTCGGATCGCTCACCCCCTGCCACCCGTTCGGGGTCCGGATGATCGCCTCCACGTCGCCCCATCGCCCGCCCTCCTCGATGGCGTGCCCCCGAGCCCGCAAGCTGTCCAGCGTCGTGCGGGTGAACCCGCCTTCCTCCACCCGGATGCTGTCGGGCAGCGCCTGGTGGTGCATCCGCGGCGCGGCGACCGCATCCGGGAGCGGCATCCGGTGATCGATCACGTTGGAGATGGTGTGGTACACCATCGTGATGATGCGGGGTCCTCCCGGGGTGCCCGTCACCATGAAGAGCTGTCCCGTGGTGTCGAGCACGATGCTCGGCGTCATCGCCGACAGCATCCGCTTGCCCGGCGCGATCGCGTTGGCCTCGCCCTGCACCAGGCCGTACATGTTGGGCTTCCCTGGCGACGTCGCGAAGTCGTCCATCTCGTCGTTGAGCAGGAACCCCGCCCCCGTCACCGTCACCGCGCTGCCGTAGCTCTCGTTGAGCGTGGTGGTGCAGCTCACCGCGTTGCCCTCCGCATCCACGACCGAGTAGTGCGTCGTGGACGACCCTCCCGCGGCCGCCGCCTCGAAGTGCGGCGTCGGCGTGGCGCGCTCCCCGATCTGCGTGCGCAGCTGGGCCGCGTACTCTTTCGACAGCAGCCGCTCGACCGGGTTCTCCACGAAGGCCGGATCGCCGAGGTAGCGGTTGCGGTCGGTGAATGCGCGCCGCATCGCCTCCGCCTCGCGATGCAGCAAGGCGGGCGAGCCGAACGGCGGCAGCGGGTCGTACCCCTCCATGATGTTGAGGATCTCGCCCATCGTCACGCCGCCCGACGATGCCGGGGGCATGGAGTAGATCGTGCGTCCCCGGTACCTGAGGGTGATCGGCTCCCGCCAGACCGCGCGGTAGGCGGCGAGATCGTCATGGCTGATGAGCCCGCCGCCGCGCTCCATCTCGGCCACGATGAGGTCCGCCACGAGGCCGCGGTAGAAGCCGTCGGCGCCGCGCTGGCGGATCGCGTCGAGCGTGGCGGCGAGCTCGGGCTGCAGCAGCCGGCTGCCGGACGCGGGCGGACGTCCGCCCGGGAGGAAGGTGGCGGCCGAGGCGGGGAAGGTCGAGAGCCGCGCGCTGTCGCTGCGGATGGACTCGCTCCGATAGTCGTCGATCTCGAAGCCGTCGCGGGCCAGTCGGATGGCGGGCATGATGACCGAGTCGAACGGCAGCTTGCCGTAGGTCCGGTGCGCCTCGATCAGGCCCGCCGGCGATCCGGGCACGCCCGCCGACAGATGTCCCGTCACGCTCAGCTCGGTGGGCTCGCCGTCGGCGTCGAGGTACATGTCGCGCGACGCACGGCCCGGCGCAGTCTCCCGGTAGTCGAGCGTGCGCACCTGGCCGTCGGCGGTGCGGATTACCATGAACCCACCGCCCCCGATGTTGCCCGCCTCGGGGTGCACCACCGCGAGCGCGAAACCCACCGCGACCGCCGCGTCCACCGCGTTGCCGCCGGCGCGGAGCACGTCTCGCCCGACGGCACTGGCGAGCGGATGACCCGAGACCACCATCGCCGACGGCGCCTCGCTCACTCGCGCCTTGCCCGCCAGCTCCCAGTCTCGCGCGATTCCGGCGGCCGGCTCCGGCGCCGGCGCAGCGCGGCCGCCGCAACCGGTGAGAAGGGCGAGGGCGAGTGGAACGACAGGCGGTCGGCGGAAAGGCACGGGGACCTCGTTCGAGTGGGTGTCATCCCGATCGCTCACCCTGTCATCCCGAGCGGAGGGAGGGATCTTGCCCGGACCGGCAGGATGTCTCCCTTCGGTCGGGATGACAGGGTGTTGAGCAGTCGTTAATTTAGCTACCGGCCGACGGTTGGAAACCATCACATATTCCCGCGTGGCTGACGACAACTACCTTGACGCGCGCCTGACCGAGCGGCGCAACCCACGCACTGCGACAATAGACACCGCCTCCGCGCTGGAGATCGTGGATCTCATCGGCGCCGAGGACGCCACCGTGCCCGCGGCGGTCGCCCGGGCGCGCGAGGACATCGCCCGCGCGGTGGACCTGATCGAGCAGGCCTTCCGCGCCGGCGGCCGTCTGATCTACGTCGGCGCCGGCACCAGCGGTCGGCTCGGCGTGCTCGACGCGGCCGAGTGTCCGCCGACCTTCGGCACGCCGCCGGAGATGGTGGTCGGCGTGATCGCCGGCGGCTATCCGGCGCTGGTGAAGTCCGTGGAAGGCGCCGAGGACGACGTGAACGCCGCCATCGGCGAGATGGACGCGAGGCGGGTCGGCCCCGACGACGTGGTGGTCGGCATCGCGGCGAGCGGGACCACGCCGTTCGTCCGCGCCGCGCTCTCTCGGGCGCAGACCCTCGGCGCGCGCACGGCGATCGTCACCTGTTCCGAGCCGCCCAAGCTGCTGCGCGACACCTGCGACGCGACCATCCTGGTGCTCGTCGGCCCCGAGGTCGTCACCGGCTCGACCCGGATGAAGGCGGGAACCGCCACCAAGCTGGTGCTCAACAGCCTCACCACCGCGGCGATGATCCGGCTGGGCAAGACCTACGGCAACCTGATGGTGGATCTCCGCGCCTGGAACGACAAGCTGATCGATCGCAGCGAGCGCATTGTCATGGAGACCACGGGCCTTCCCCGGACCGAGGCGCGCGGCGTCATCGATGCGGCGGACGGCAAGGTGAAGACCGCGATCGTCATGGCGCGCCGCCGCGTCTCGCGCGACGAGGCCGAGCGGCTGCTGGAGGAGCACGAGGGACGCCTGAGGTCCATCGTGGGCGACCCGCCGCCGGTGCGCGGCGCATGACCGAGCCGCCCATGGTGGGCATCGGCCTCATGTCGGGCACCTCGCTCGACGGCGTGGACGCCGCCCTGGTGAGGATCGAGGGGCCCACCCACGCGACGCTGCTCGACTTCGTCACCCGTCCCTACGACGACGCCGAGCGCGCCGAACTCCTCACGGCACTCGCGCCCGGCGCCCAGGCCGACGCCGCGTCCTTCGCCCGGCTACACGTGCGCATCGCGGAATGGGCGGCCGACGCCATCCAGATCCTCCTCGCCCAGACCCGTACCCCCGCGAGCGACCTCGGCTTCATCGCCTTTCCCGGCCAGACGGTCTGGCACGAGCCGCCCACCGTCACCTGGCAGCTCGGCGAGCCCGCGATTCTGGCTGAGCGGTTCGGCGTGCGGGTGGTGAGCAACTTCCGCCCGCGCGACGTCGCCGCGGGAGGGCAGGGGGCGCCGCTGGTGCCGATGGCCGACGTGCTCCTCTTCGCCGCGGCCGATCATCCCCGGGTGCTGCTGAACCTCGGCGGGATGGCGAACATCACCTACGCCCCGCGGCGTGCCCAGGAGGAGGGCGTGTTCGCCTTCGACACCGGACCGGGCGTGGCCATCATCGATCGCGTGGCCGGCCTGGTGGACGGGCGCCGCTCCTATGACCGGGATGGGCTCATCGCCGCGAAGGGCAAGCCGGACGACGCGGTGCTCGCCGAGTTGCTGGGCGATCCCTTCTTCGCTGCGTCGCCCCCCAAGAGCACCGGCCGCGAGCGGTTCGGCGACGCCTACGCCCGCGAGCTCCACGCCCGAGTGCCGGGCGCCGACGGCGTTGCGACGGCGGTCGAGCTCACGGCCCGGACGGTCGCGGACGCGGTGGGTCGCTGGGTGCCGGGCGACGCCGAAGTCGTGGCGAGCGGCGGTGGCTGTCACCATCCCGGACTCATGGCCGCGCTGGCCCGCGGCCTCGACCGGCTCCCGGGGAAACATCCGTTGCGACGCTTCGACGAGCTGTTCTTCCCCGGCGACGCGAAGGAAGCGGTCGCCTTCGCGCTGCTCGGCTACCTCACCTTGCACGGACAGCCCGGCAACGTGCCCTCCGCGACCGGCGCGTCCGGCTCGAGGGTGCTCGGCTCGGTGACCCCGGCCTGATGCCCGGCGATCTCCAGCCCGGCCGGCTCATCATGCCCGCGCTCCGCGCCGGGGCCAACGGCAGCTTCCGCCACGAGGCCGCCGCGATCGCCGACGCGCTGGAGCTCGGCGTCGGCGGCTTCATCATCTTCGGCGGGAACGTCGAGAGCGTCCGCCGGCTCACCACGGATCTGACCCGGCGCGCCGAGCGTCCCCTGCTCTTGGCCTCGGACCTCGAGCGCGGCGCGGGGCAGCAGGTCGAGGGCCTCACCGAGTTCCCGCCGCCGCTCGCGCTCGCCGCGCTGGGCGACGCCGCGGTGGCCCGATGGGCCGGAGCGGTCACGGCGCAGGAGGCCCGCGCGGTGGGCATCAACTGGGTGTTCGCGCCGGTCGCCGACCTCGACGTGCTCCCCGAGAATCCGATCGTGCAGACCCGCGCCTTCGGCGACGATCCCCAGCGCGTGGCGACGCTGGTCCGCGGCTGGATCGAGGGCTGCCAGGGCGCGGGAGCCCTGGCCTGCGCGAAGCACTATCCGGGACACGGACGCACCGCGCTCGACAGCCACGTCACCCTGCCCGCTGTGGACGCCGACCGCGAGACGCTCCAGGAAAGCGACCTGGTGCCGTTCACCGTCGCGGTGGAGAGCGGGGTCGCGGCGATGATGACCGCCCACGTAGCGTTTCCCGCCCTCGACGCCAGCGGCACCGCGGCCACGCTCTCGGCGCCGATCATGGAGGGCCTGCGCCGCACCCTCCGCTTCGATGGGCTCGTGGTCACCGACGCGCTGATCATGGACGGCGCGCTGACCGGACGCCGCGAGTCGGATGCTGCGGTCCAGGCGCTCCAGTCCGGCGTGGACCTGCTGCTCTACCCCAAGGACCCGCGACGCATGCTCGAGGCCGTCACCGGCGCGGTCGACAGTGGCGCCCTGACTCGCGAGCGACTCGAGAACTCGCTCCGCCGCTACGAGCGCGCGCTCGCGGTCGCGACCCGCCCCACACCGCCCGTCCGCCGCGGTCCCTTCGACTCCGCGAGCGCGCTCGCCGATGCGCTGGTGAGCCAGGGAATGGTGCGCGGCGACGCGCCCGCGCTCACCGGCCCGTTGGATCTCGTGGTCGTGGACGACGACGTGGGTGGTCCGTACCCGCCGAGCCCGAGCGACTGGGCCGCCCGAGCCCTCGGTTCCGAGCTGGTGGGACGGTACACCGGCGGAAGCAGGGTGGTGCTGGTGTTCGCGGAGCCGCGGGGATGGAAGGGCAGGGCGGGCCTCGGCGCGGCGTCCCTCGAGGCGCTCGCGACCCGGGCCGCAGACGCCGATCTCGTGGTGCTGTTCGGTCACCCGAGAATGGTGGAGCAGATCCCTAGCGACGCCCCGGTGCTCCTCGCGTGGCACCGCCAGCGGCTGCTGCAGGAGGCGGTGGCGCGTTGGCTGCGGGCGAGGGTAAAGGTGTAGGAAAGGCTCTTGTCACCCTGAGCCAAGCGAAGGGGACCACGGCGACATGGTCCCCTTTATATGCGGGCCTCCTCCCCCTCCGACGCCACGCTCGCCCCCCGAATCCACGGCAGCAGCCCGTACGCCGGTACCCCCATCGCAAACGTGAGCAGAAAATAGTGCGCGAACCCCAGCTGCTCGGCGAGCACGCCTGAGACGAGCCCCACGGCCCAGCGGCTTAGCGCGTAGATGGCGGTGAGCAGCGCGAACTGCGTCGCCGCGTACCGTCGCTCGCACACCGACATCAGGAAGGCGAGAAACGCCGCCGTCCCCAATCCCGCGGCGAAGTTCTCGAACACCGCCGCCCCCGAGATCACCGCCAGGCCCGGCGGCATCGCGGCGGCCAGTGAATACCCCAGGCTCGAGAGCAGCTGCACCAGCCCCATCGTCCAGAGCGCGCGGAAGAGCCCGATCCGTGTCGCGAGCAGGCCGCCGAGCGCCGCGCCCGCGAGCGTCGCGATCAGGCGGCCCGTAGTGAGCGCCGCGATCTGATCCAGCGTGAGCCCCCGCTCGAGCCAGAACGGCTTCGTCATCGGGTCCATCGCCGAGATGTCGAGCTTGAACGTGAGCGCGAAGAGGATGACCGCCCAGATCCCGGGCCGCCGGAGCATGGCGACCAGCGGCTCGGTCAGCGACTCCGCGTGCTTCGACCCGCGCTCCGTCTCGGGCAGGAAGAACGACACGGCGGCGAGCGCGCCGGTGATGCCCGCGCCGGCGAGGAATGCGCCGTCCCATCCGTGCCGGGCGGCCACCCAGACCAGCAGCGCGCTGGAGACGAAGCTCGCCCCGCGGTACGCCGCGATCCGGACCGAGTTCGCCACGCCCAGCTCGCGGCCCGAGCTGGTCTCGATGGTGTATGCGTCGATCGCGATGTCCTGCGTTGCCGACAGCGTCACATAGGTGAGGAGCAGCGCGCCGAGCAGCGCGCCGTGGTATGCGGGGTCGGCGTGCGCAAGCAGCGCGGTGACACCCACGAGGAGCACGAGGCAGGTCCGGATCCAGGTCCGCCGGCTCCCCAACCGGTCCACGGCCGGGGCCCAGAGGAACTTGAAGACCCACGGCAGCGAGGCACCGGTCGCGAGCCCGATCCCCGCCAGGCTCATCCCCTCCGCCGTGAGCCAGAGGGGAATGGTCTCGTTGAAGAGGAAGTAGGGAAGACCGGAGGCGAACGACAGGCCCCCGATCCAGGCGAGCCGGGTGCGAAGCGGCCCGGTGGTCACTCGGCCGTCGGAGGACCGTTCAGAGGAGGACCGTCAGGATCAGGACGATCAGCGCTATCACGGCGGCGGCCACCAGGAGCGTGTGCCAGCGCGCGGTCGGCAGAGGCTCCGCCACGACCGGCGCCGGCGGATGGGGGGGGATCTGGGGCAGCTCCACCGTGGTGGTCGGCTCGGAGTCGGCGGGCTCGTCGGGGACGTGATAGACGTGGTAGCCAGCGCCGTCGCTCGATTCCGGCGCCGGAAGCCCGTCGCCGTCGAACCGCACCGCCACCACCGTCACGTTGTCCGGGCCGCCGCGCTCGTTGGCGAGATCGATGAGCGCGCTGCACAGCGTCGGGAGGTCTGGGCTGCTCTCCACTATCTGTGCCAGCTCGTCGCGCCGCACTACGCCGGAGAGCCCGTCCGAGCAGAGGATCAGCGTGTCGCCGCGACGGAGCTGCTCGTGGCTCAGGTCCACCTTCACCCGGGGGTCGGGCCCCAGCGCCTGGAGGATGATGTTGCGGCGCTCGCTCTGCGCCGCCTCCTCCTCGGTCAGCTCGCCGGCGTCCACCAGCCGCTGGGTGAGCGATTGGTCTCTGGTGAGCTGAAAAGCCTCGCCGTTGCGAATGAGGTAGCCCCGGCTGTCGCCGATCTGGGTGAGGTACAGCCCGTCGCCGAACACACCGGCGGCGGTCACCGTGGTGCCCATCCCGCGCACGTCGGGATGCTCCCGGGCGTAGAGGTAGATCCGCTGGTTGGCCAGCTCCACCGCTTCCTTCATGCGGAAGGCGAACCGAGCCGCACTGGCGTCTTCGTCCTGGGTCCAGGCGGTGGAGAGATGGGCGTAGATCACCTCGGCGGCCATCGCGCTCGCGAGCTCGCCCGCGGCGGCCCCGCCCATCCCGTCGGCCACCATGAAGAGCGATCCGCGATGGCCCACCTCGTGGTCGCGGACGCCGGGCTGCAGGCTGGCGCTGCCGGCGCTAAGGTCGGCGACGAGGAAGGTGTCCTCGTTGTGATCCCGGGTGAGTCCCAGGTCGGTCTTGCCGAAAACGGACACGCGGACCGGGGCGCTGGTCACTCGGGAGAGGCCCTCCAAAGTTCCACTGGATGACGGAGTGTCCCGAATCTACGGAGAGGCGCTCGGAGCGTCAACGTCCGCGTGGCGTAAGTGATAGTCACTAGATACCTTGCAGCCATGGTTTCCAGTTGGCGACGCGGCGCGCTGATCTTGCTGGCCGGACTGACCGCCTGCGCCCGCTCGAGCTCCCCACCCACCTCGGCCCCCACTCTCGACATGCGGCCGGCCGCTTCGGGCGGGGACACGGCGTCCACGACGAGCGCGCTGCCGGCCGTGCCCCAGGTGCGTGGTCCTCTGAGTATTCGGGTCGTGTATCCGCCGCCCGACGCGCTCGTGAGCGCGAAGGATTCTAGCTTTCTCCTCGGCTCGGTCGGAACCGGCGACGCCACGCTCACGATCAACTCCTACCCCGTGAAGGTCTGGCCCAACGGCGCCTGGCTCGCCTGGGTCCCGCTGCCACCCGACAGCCTCATGCGCTTCCACATCGTCGCGCGCGCGGCGGCGGACTCCGCCGAGCTGGACTACGACCTCCGCCGAGCGGGCTGGGCCCCTCCGCGCGCGCCCGGGCCGTGGCTCGACTCGGCCTCGCTCTCGCCGCGGGGACGCGTGTGGTGGCCTGCCGATCAGTACATCACGCTCTCCGCTCGCGCGAGCGAGGGCGCGACCCTCCGGATGATCCTTCCCGACAGCACGGTGGTCCCGCTGGTGCCCCAGTCCCGCCTCGAGGAAATCCCGGAGGCGGTCCGCGCGTTCGACCGCGACACCGCCAACCTGACGACGAACATGCGTCGGGACCGTTATGTGGGCGTGATTCGCGGCCGCGCGCTGGGGCCGAGCCCGGGCCCCGTGCTCCCGAACCCGCTGGCGATGCCGCTGGCCGCTGGCCTCCTGCCTCCACCCGCGGAGTGGCCGGTCGTCGAGGCGATCGTGGGCACCGACACGGTCCGGGCGCGCTGGCCGCTCCAGGTCGCGGTCCTCGATAGCCTTCCGGTCATGATCGAGACCGAGGACAGCTCGCGAAGCGACTGGATCACCACCGGGCGGGCGGTGCCCAACGGCACCTATTACTGGTTCTTCCCCGACGGCACTCGCGCCGCGGTGAGCGGACGGATGAACGAGTACCTCCGGGTGCAGCTCTCGCCCGAGTCGGACGCGTGGATCTCCGCGGCGGAGGCTCGGGTGCTGCCTGGCGTAAGCGCCGTGCCTGCGGTGGTCGGTTCCATGCGGCTCACGCCGTATGCCGACCGGGTGCGGGCTCGCATCCCGCTCAGCCACCGGGTGCCCTACCGGGTCACCGAGAGCGAGCACGGTCTCACGCTCCGCCTCTACGGCGCTCGGGGCGACGTGAACTGGATCCAGTACGGCTCGGCCGACACGCTGGTGCGCCGCGTGGCCTGGGCCCAGGACCGGGCGCAGGAGGTCACCGTCGGCTTCGAGCTCTCCGAGCCGCTCTGGGGCTATCACGCCAGCTGGGAGCGGGGCGACCTGCTGCTCGACATCCGGCGGCCTCCGCATCGCGCCGGCGGCTCCCTCAAGGGCTGGTTGATCGCGGTGGACCCCGGCCATCCGCCGGGCGGCTCCAACGGGCCCACCGGCCTGCGGGAGGCGGAGGCGAATCTCGCGATCGGCCTCCGGGTCAAGCAGCTGCTCGAGGACGCGGGGGCGAAGGTCTTCATCACTAGGACCGAGGACGTCCCGATCGAGCTCTGGCCCCGGGTCGATGCGGCGGAGCGCGCGGGCGCCGACCTCCTCGTCTCCATCCACAACAACGCGCTGCCTGATGGGGTGAACCCGCTGACGAACAGCGGCACCAGCGTCTACTACAACCACCCGCCCAGCGTGCCCCTCGCCCGCGCGGTCCAGGCGGAGCTGGTCCGCCGGCTCGGCGTGCGCGATCTGGGAATCGGGCGGGGGGACCTGGCCCTGGTGAGGACCACCTGGATGCCGTCCATCCTGACCGAGGGACTCTTCATCATGGTGCCGGAGCAGGAAGCGGCGCTCCGCTCGCCCCGGGGGCAGGGGCTCTACGCCGAGGCCGTGGTGGACGGGATCCGCCGGTTCTTGCGGGAACGCGATGCGGGGTCGTAGCCTTCCCAGTGTGGTCCGGCTGGCTCCCGGGGCGTCTCCTGTACCGAACCCAACCAGCCGCCGTGCCTCGGGATGAGTCGAATGAGGATGCTGCAGATGCAACCCCCCGCCAGAGCTCAGCGTACTGCCCCCATGCCCGCCTCCATACAACCCCCCGATCCAAAGCTCTCAGCGACCAGGTGGACCGTCATCCGCCCAAGCCGGCTGGTGGTCGCGCTCGGTCTGCTCCTGGTGGCGGCCGCGCCGGTCGCGGCGCAGGAGCCGGCCCAGCGGGCGGAGCTGGAGGCGTTCCGGGACTCGCTGGCAAAGACGGTGGATTCGGTGGGGTTGCTGACGTTGGAGCTGCGGCTGATCGCGCAGGCCAAGGCGGACCGCAACAATGCGATGAGCCACCTGCGGCTCGGCTTCCTCTCGCTCCGGCTCGGCGACCTGGGGGGGCAGTCGCACTATGAGGACGCGGCGTCGGAGTTCCAGTGGGCAACCGACCTCCAGCCCCAGTGGCCCTACGGCCACTACGGGATGGGCTTCGCCGAGTACGGCGTCGGCGACTCCCAGATCTCCTTCGTCACCGGCATCAAGACCATGCTGGGGAAGGACGCCCTCACCCGCTCGGCGATGGCGTTCGCCAAGTCGGCGGAGGTGGATCCCAGCTTCGACAAGGGTCTGGTGGACCTCGCCAACA